>JBDSKU010000090.1:0-9574 GCA_039916745.1 Nitrospiraceae bacterium | reverse complement strand
CGTGAAGGAGTGAATCTCTTTTGATCAAAGTGGAATCGGATTGGGTGCAGCAGACAGCCCGAGGGCACGACTAGCGCGACAGACGCAATGCGCAAGCCATCGTTCCGTCGGTCTCGCTTGTCCGACCTGTGTTGTTCAGTTATTCTCCTGGCATCGTTTGATTTACTATTGACGTAGGAGTGGAGTCACGATGGATTGTCTGTTGGTTCGCCACGGTATCGCGGTTGAACGAGAGAAGTGGGATGGGAAGGATGTCGACCGTCCCTTGACGGAGGAAGGCAGCCGGCGAGTTCGTCAGGTAGCAGCGGGGCTACGCCGACTGGCTGTGCGTCCGACGGTGATCTATGCGAGTCCTGCGAGACGAGCGCTTGAAACAGCGCAATTATTGCACGACCTTCTGACGAAGCCCTCGCTCATGGAAGTACGCGATGAACTCTTGCCTGAGGCGTCGCCGACAGACCTGCTCCGCCTGCTGCAGGGTCGTTCATCGGAGTCTTGTGTGGTCTGTGTGGGGCATGAACCGCAGTTGGGCATGGCGGTTGGTGTTCTTCTATCCGGGCGAGCTTCCGAATCGTTTCCTCTGAAGAAAGCCGGGGCCTGTTTGATCGAGCTGTCCGCCCCTGCGAAACCTGGCCGAGGCGTGCTTCGGTGGTGGTTGACGCCGGGTCAGTTGCGGGCGATGGGAAGGCTGAAGACAAAAGGCTGAAGAGGGGGTGGTCTGTCTGGTCTATCTCGTCTGTCTCGTGTATTTGGTTGGACCAGACCAACCAGATAGACCAGATGAATCAGACAGACGAAATAGCGTTCTTCTTAGGCCGGATGGATTAGGCGGTCGGACGGCAAGGCAGGGCTTCGCATGTTGGTGGTGAGCAGCGGCTGAATCTTGCTGCGCAGTTCGTCTTGGATCTCATCGGGCGATTTTCTGGCATCGATCACTTCAAAGTGAAACTCTTCCGCCATCTTGTCGAACTCCTTGATCAGGAGAGACTGATACTTCTTGAAGCTATCGTAGAGATCGTTCCCGAGCCGGAGGTCCATTCCAGATTCCCAGAAGTTCATGCCTTTGGTTTCGATGACGCGCAGCACGAGTGTTTCGACGTCGATCCGCATATAACAGACGAGGTCGGGAACTAAGGCAAACCCAAAGACATCTCTGGCCCATTGGCGGTTCCCGCTTCGGACAAAGTCACGTGCGAGGGCGGTGTAGATATACCGGTCGGCCAGGACGATGAAGCCCGAACGGAGGGCGGGGATGATTTCGTGTTCTAAGCGGTCTGCGAAGTCGGTGGCGTAGAGGAGACTGAACGACCATCGGTCGAGGATGTTCCCCTCTTTCGCCATTTCGATCGTCTTCGACATGAGATTCGAGCGGGTCCAACCGGTCGTAATCACGCCATAGCCCTGCACCTCCAGCCATTCCTGCAGCATCTCGATGTGCGTGGAGCGGCCGACTCCGTCGGTGCCTTCAATGGCGATGAGTTTCCCTTTGAGGTCACTCGGATTTAGGTACGTCAAACCGTCGCCAAAATACTGTGCGTCGACCATGTGTGCCCCGTCTTGGTTTGTAGTCTTTGAGCGCCTCTCCGACGAGCCGGCGCATCTCGTTCTGCTGGGCTTCGATGTCTTTCGTGGCATCCAACGTGATGAGCTGATACTCATCGACGATCTTCTCATACTGCGACAAGATGCTCGATTGGAAGAGGCGGAAGCTTTCCGTGACGTCCGGGCTCAGGTTCATATCCATGCCGGCTTCATAGTACTTGAATTGCCCGCGTGTGCCTCCGAGGAGCCGTGAGATGGCCACTTCGATCGGGACCTTGAAATAGAAGGCCATGTCCGGGGTGATCGCGAAGCTGTAAAGCTTGCGGACCCATTCGGGCGACACGCCACGGACGACGTCACGCGCGAAGGCGGTATACATGTAGCGGTCGGCCAGAACAATCATGCCGGCTTTGAGCGGGGGCAAGATGTCGTGGTACAGACGGCTGGCAAAGTCGGTTGCGTGCAGCAAGCTGAACGTGGTCGGCGTCAGGCTCTTGTTCTTTTTGCCGCGTTTGGTCGTGTCCTTGACGAGTTCCGAGGAGTTCCACTCCGTGAAGAAGACTTTGTGGCCTTTCGACTCCAGCCACTTATGCAGCAGGAGGAGTTGTGTGCTCTTGCCGGACCCGTCGATGCCCTCGACGATGATGAGTTTGCCTGGGTAGGGATGGGGCGTCATCAGTGGAGAGGGTTGGTTGCTCATTCGGCATCGTCCTGTGCAACGACTGAAAATTTCAGGCGGCGGCGGAACACACGTTCAAACAGGTCCGCTCGTCCTGCTGCCGCCCATGTTTCTAACTCCGCATCGCCCGTGACATGGAGGTGAATCGTTAGGGTGGCCTTGGTGTATTTGACATCCAGGGTGCGGACGACCGAGAAATGCGTTCGGTCCAAGCCATCGGCGATTCGAAGCAGCGCAGACAGGATTCGCACGATGCGTTTGTGTTTGGGGGAGAGGTTGCCGAAGCCCTCGTGCTTCAAGAGTGGGATGGCTCGCCGGTGGTAGCGTGCCACGTTTGCCACCACCTGAATCTCTTCGCCGGACAATCCTCCGAGGTCGCTATTGGTGATCAGGTAGTAGGCATGTTTATGGTGCTGGCGTTCGTTAATGAGGTAGCCGACGTCGTGCAGGATCGCGGCATATTCCAGCCAGTTCCGCTCAGTGGGTCCCAAGCGATGGAGGCGGATGGTCTGATCGAAGAGGCGTAGGGCTAAGCCGGCGACATGCAGGCTATGGGTTTCCGGAGCCTGGCAGCGACGAGCCAAGGCGATGACGTTGCGACGACGCAAGTCGGGGATCTCGGCTTCGGCTTTGAGTCGCTCACGGTGGCGCTGGATAAAGTCGTAAATGATACCTTCACGGATCGCCTTGTCGCAGAGGATGAGTTCGTCCCGTCCTGAGAGCTCCATGAGGCGGCGCAGGACGATCGTCGCAGGTAGGAGGGTGTCGACGCGTTTGGGATCGAGCCCGGGGATTGCCAGTCTGGCTTTGATGGTCGATTGACGGAGTTCCTGCTCGATTTCTTTGACGTCTTTGAGTGAAACCTTGGCGAGATTGATTTGGGGAAGGGGGCGATTCGTTCGGCGCAGATGAATGACTTCCGCCAGGTTGCCGGCCATGCCGGAGGTGGCGATCAATGAGTCGAATCGCTTCGTCTTGAACGAATCGAGGGCGGCCTTTAACTGCGTCGTCACGGTGTCTTCGAGGGAACGGAGCATCCCCTCTGGGGGTGGCGTGCGTTTGAGGAATTCATCCGCCAATCGAATGGCGCCGAGTTTGAGGCTTTTGGCATGGAGGAGCTGGTCTCGATTGCCGACCATGAGCTCGACCGATCCTCCGCCGATATCCACCGAAAGCGTGGGCTGTTCGGTCATGGGGACGTTGTTTTTGACGCCCAGGAAGATCAGCCTGGCTTCTTCGGTGCCGCTGATGACGCGAACGGTCAGCCCCGTCTGTTCGGCGACGAGATCGATAAAGTCTCCCCCATTTTTGGCCTCACGCACGGCGCTGGTGGCCACGGCAATCATGCGATCGTAGCCTTTATTTTTGGCGAGGGTGACGAGATGGCGGATGACGTCGAGTCCACGGGTGACGGCCGCGTCGGATAGGCGATGGGTTGAGAAGGCCCCATCGCCGAGTCTCGTCATGTCTTTGAAGCGATCGAGGATTTTGTAGCTTGCGTTCGGCTGGATCTCGGCCAGCACCATATGGATGGAGTTCGTTCCGATGTCGATAACGGCAATCTTCGCCATGATATATAGTGTCAGTAAAACAAGTATTTACAGAGTTAACATGAATTTATTCATGAGTAAACATCCTGGTATTCCTACGCTCGCCGGCCTGTATTCATTGCATCGGCTAGACGAAAATCTCTTCACCAATGAGTGGGGTAGGGTCTGCAATGGCGTCAGAAACCATAATGAAATGGCTGTTGTCTGTCAAGGTTCTGAGGGTTAATTCTAGATTACATCCTGGTGCGCTGCTCTCTCTCGGGCCGTCGTGATATTCTCGTCCGGCAGGATACTGAAACAGTTCGTCCGAAGTAAGAAGAGCGTTATTTGGCTTGTCGAGGTGGCCTTGTTCAACCCAACACACAAGATGAACCAGAAAGACCAGATGAACCAGAGAAACCGGATGTTCGTGGTTGTGACCGGTGCTTCGACCGGCATCGGTGCGGCTTGTGCTCTCGATTGCGCCAGTCGTGGGATGACGGTGTTTGCCGGGGTGCGCGATCCTCGGGCAGGGGAGGCGTTGGTTGCAAAGGCTGGCCCGTCACTTATCCCTATCCTGCTCGATGTCACTGATGAGCCGTCGATCGCACGATCTCTTGAAGCGGTGCAGCGGGTTGTTGGCGAGGCCGGCCTTGGTGGACTTGTTAATAATGCCGGGATTGTTGTCGGGAGTCCGCTCGAAGTGATTCCCCTGTCGCAACTCCGGACTCAGCTTGAGATCAACGTGATCGGGCAGATCGCCGTGACACAGACGTTCCTCCCGTTGCTTCGGCTGGGCCACGGCCGAATCGTGAACATGGGGTCGATTGCCGGTCGCGGCACCATTCCATTGTTGGGTCCCTATTCGGCCTCGAAGTATGCGCTAGAGGCGCTGACGGACGCGTTACGAATGGAGCTGCAACCCTGGGGGATCCAGGTATCGATTATCGAGCCAGGCGCTATTGCCACACCCATATGGGAAAAATCAGGCAAGGCAGCACAAAGGCTCGAAGTCTTGGCGGGCGATGGGGCCAAGGCTCTCTATGGTGAAGCGGTTCTTCGTATTCGTGAAGCGGTTGCCGCGTCGGCTCAGCGAGCGATCTCCCCTGATGCGGTCGTTCGAGCGGTGCATCATGCGTTGACGGCCGCTTGCCCGAAAACCCGTTACCTCGTGGGGCGCGATGCCAAGTTTCGAGCCTGGATGGTGAAGTGGTTGCCGGATCGTATTCAAGATATCCTGCTGACCTGGGCACTGAACTATCCGCGCAAAGGTTCAGCTTGGAGCGGGTAGGAGACGAGGTGATATGGAAAGAAACGGGGAGGCGCTGTCAGCCGACCAGATCGGGGTTGAGCCGATTCATGGGCTTGATCGAGAGCGCTTTGATTTCGTTGTAGATGATCGTGCGGCCTGCCTGGCGAAGGCGTGAGAAGACTCCTTCAACAATCACTTGGTCGCCTTCCCGGACTTCGATCTGTCCAAGGCTGATGACTTTTAGTGTGCCGGCCTGATCTTTCAACAGAAACCCGAAGGCCGGCTGGCCTTGGCGATTCGTCGCGAGTTGGACGTTGGTGACCTGGCCGGTGACCACGACTTCCTGGCGGTCGTACTGTTCGGGATGGGTGAGCAACTCAGCGATTTCCAGAAGACTGGATGCGTGGATCAGCAACGGGAGCGAGATGACAGAGAATACAATAGCGAGCAGAACCAGGGCAGATGAGGTTCGGCGGCGTTGACGTGGTGGCTGGATACTCGACAATGTAACCATGATGTGGATGTATTATACCTCACCGGAGACAAAGCGCAATCGTTACCACTTATCGGAGGCTCTCCCGGTTGCATCCTCGCCGCGCATACTACTGAGGATCTGAGACTGCATTTCGCTCAATTCTTTCACGGCAGGTTCGGAAGCACTTTCCAGTGCGCCCGCTTCGAGCTTTTGCCTTGGTGCCGTCCGCTTGAGTAATTCTTCGTCCGACGCCTCACGCGAGGCGTCCATGTCGTTGAGGATGGCGATGAGGCGCTGCAGTCCAAACAGGTTCCGGGTAATTTCTGAATGCATGGCGTTGGAGCTGGCTCCGAAGACGAGCGAGGTCCAGAACTTGACTTCGCTTTCTTCGGCCAGGCTACCCCAGGCCATCAAGGTCAGTTTGTCGATGAGTGCGGACTCGGTTTTCTCCAATCCGTCGTAGGTCGAGAGCGAACGTTCAATCGGCTGCTCGGCGAGCACAGTGAATGTTTCTTTCCATAAATCCAATGGCGACGTCGTTGCGGCAGCGTCGGGCGCACTGGCCCGTAACGCCATCTGGAGCGCCTGCAGATATTGTGTGAGGTACTTCACTTTGCGGGCGGCAAGACTGCCGGCCGGGATGCCCCACACGTGGCCAATTTCGTGGTCCTGCAGCGACGCATGGATGGCGGTCTGCCGCTCGCGTTCCGCCAGGTTGAGTCGCTTATGATATTTCTCGGCCATGCGGAGTTGGGTTTGGTATTCGATGCTCAGCCGTTGCTGCTGATACTCTTCAGCTGTGATCTCGTCGGCGTCCCACCGTTGCTCCAGCTGGCGGATTGCCGGCCTAGGCAGCACGGTTCTGGCGGAGGCCTGTAAGGCGTCGAGCAATTCGGCGGAGACGCAGAACCGCTCGGTCAGGATGGCGCGGGCGCGGGCGGCGAGGTCTTCACGGAGGCGGGCGAGTCTTCCAAGAGATTCGCATTGCAGCCAGGTTCGTTCGCGCTTGAGTCGTACCTGTCGGCGGTATTGGTCGCGCCGATCCGTCACGGCCTTAATGGCTTCTTTCGTCAGGTTGCTGTTCGTGGGTTTGGTTCCGGCGACGCAACGCGGATCTGGCCGGTCTGCCACGATGTAGAGAATTTCTTCGTCCGTCACGTCGAAGTGTTGGAGCATGATCAGGCGGAGCATGATCCGGCCCTGCATCGGCATGGCATCGATGACGGATCGGATGATGTCAGCGGTCAGAAGAGAAACTGGTGAAGCGGTGGTGGTCATTGGAGCCCCTATGCGGTTCCGGAATGGCGCGATTCCAGATAGAGGGCGACGTATTCGCGAATCTCTTGAATGGTCCCGCTGACGAACATGTCCCGTGGGATTTCCACGCGCGTGAGGGTGGCCGGGTCCACCCCGCGTTCAATCGCGTAGTCTTCGTCGATGTACAAGCTCAACGATCCGTCGGGAAAGCGGATTGCGTACAGTGCGTTATTGTCAGCCATGCTTTGTGTCGAGGCGTTATTCCTCTAATGTCCGCCTCTCAGCCCATAGAGGTATCATATGGGTGATTCTGCTGTCAAAGCGGTGAATCCGCCGCAGAATACTGAAACAGCTCGCCAGCTTCGTTCTCGCCTCGAACGCATCCTCAACGTACCCCTGAGGGTACGCCTCCGGTGCGTTCGTCGGCTGCGGCCTTGCTGGACGAACTGTTTGAGCATTCTGTCGGGATGTCCCCCCCCTCTTGTCTAAGTGTGGGGAAGCTCTCTCAAAAAACACGGCCTTCGATCTGTGCGACCGAAGTTCGTGTGTGGCTGCATGTCTGTGGCGCCGTATTAACCGCCAAGTGTGTCGAGCGTTTCCTTGAGGGTCTTGCGAATGCAGGTGAAGATTGGCGTATCGCGCAACGTGTAGCGTGAGCCTTCGGTTTCGCGGAGTGCCATCACGAGGTCCAAGAAGTCTTCCGGCTTATCGCTTTCAAACGCCACGACCCATTCCTGGTCGTCCAATCCGAACGAATAGGTCGTGTTCAGCTTCACTGAGGGGAAGCGATGGCCGACTTCGATATGCTCGTCCATCATGCCCTGTCGCGCGGCTTTCGTCAGCAGGAACCATTCGCGCGTCTTGAGGAACGGGTAGACGAAAATATACTTGGCTTTGCCTGGCACGACGGTGAGGCGCTTGCTCTCTTGGTTCTCGTGGGTGTGGTGATCCACGTAGACCGAACGTTTGGTGATGGCGAGATAGGAATAGGGAGTGGTGAGGTACTGTCCCAAGCCAGAGGCCAGGATCTTCGTGGTCATATCCTGGAAGAGTTCCAGTTCGTAGCTGATCCGCCACAACATGATGTCGCAATCGCCCCTGATGCCGATCGAGGAGTAGGCCACCACGAGTACTCTGCCGGTGTATTCTTCGACTGCGCGCTGGAATTCTTCTTTGCCTTTCGTCCGTTCACTCTCGGGAAGGCGACGCCAGGCCGGATCGATTTTGTAGAAGGCGAAGTTTACATATTGGCGTTTTGGTGCTGGGGGCGCGGTGGGCGCTGGGGTTTGTTCAGGGGTCGACATTGAAACTCCTCCGTATAACTTCTTGAAAAGGCAGACTAAGTAGCGGTTCGGTTGTTTATCACTTCGTCTTTGCGGTTGTCAACCGGCGGACGCGCGCTTGGGTCGTTCGTTGACAGGAGAAAAGTGTTCTGGTACTGGCATGCCCATGTGGGTTGCATCGGTCCATGAGCTGAGGAGTCTGTTGCTGCGTGGGAGCCTTACCGCACTGAGTTGTGTCTTGCCTGTGACGGCCTATGCCATTGACGTGCATCCCACCGCTGCGCAGATTCAGACCGCACTTGAGCAGGGGAACGAGGCGGCGCAGAAGCGAAGTCCTCCAGATACGTTTTATATTCGGTTCGGCGCGACCGATGAGCTCCACCCAAGCGGGTTTTTGATCACGAAGCTCGGTGGTCTGTCGGTCATGGCGACACATATGGCGCTACGGAGGATTCAGCCGAGCGAGACCGATGTGACGCAGGTGCTGGAGGGCCAGACCATGCTGGTCAGTACCGTCATCTTCGGGAATCTTCCAAACTTCGCGGTGGACAGTTACATGGTGTTCGATCAGGGTGGGAAAACCATCAAGCCCCTGACTGTCCGTTTCGATGGGTTTGCCAACCGCAGTGCTGCCTGGCCGGAGAGCCCGAGGTTCAAAGCGAAGGTTGTGGCGTCATTCAACTATGCTGACTTCGACCCGAATGCCAAGACGACCATCACGGTCTTTCCGGCGAACGGGGGAGAGTCGAGCTTTAGCGTGGATTTCTCCACGATCCATTAGTGCACTAGCGACTCATGTGCCCCCTCTCTTTATGGCTAAGACTCGCGCAGCGGCACCATGTGATGCAGAAATCATCGCGATCGGTACCGAGCTGCTGATCGGGGGCCGATCCGATTCCAATTCTCTCTTCCTTGCCGATGAGCTTGGCCAGCTGGGTATTGCCGTTCGCTTCAAATCGGTCGTCGGTGATGAGCGGCAGGATATTGTTTCGGCGATTCACACCGCCGTGAAGCGAACTCGCGTGATCATCATGACCGGTGGGCTTGGCCCCACCGTGGATGATTGCACGAGAGAGGCGGTGGCCGAGGCGGCAGGACGACGGCTTGGTCGTCGCAAGGAGGCGTTGGAAGGTCTGACGGCTCGACTCGCACAATGGGGCCGTGTACCGAACAGCGCACAGTTGCGCCAGGCTCTGATCCCGTCCGGTGCTACCGTACTGAAGAATCCGGTCGGTTCTGCGCCGGGATTTTCTCTGATCTGGAAGAAGGCACTGATCATCTCCTTGCCTGGCGTGCCGCGGGAAATGGAAGAGATGATGCGGCAGGAAGTTGTGCCGTTGCTGCGCGCAGCAATGGCATCATCAGGCCAGTCTCCACGCATGCCGATCGTTCGTCAGGTATTTCATACGTTCGGCCTGGCAGAGGCGGACGTCGATGCCAGACTCAAAGGGCTTATTCCCAAAGGAACGCCGGTTGACCTGGGGTTGCTTGCATCGCCGATGGGAGTGCTGGTCTCGCTGACGACGAAGGGGAACCAATCTGTCCCGAAGACGCATC
>JBDSKU010000089.1:0-12500 GCA_039916745.1 Nitrospiraceae bacterium | reverse complement strand
ATCGACGATTTCGGCGTGTTAACACCGGCGACCAAACTGGTAGGGCAACTCCTCGCCGTGTTCGTATTAATCAAAAGCGGGATTAGAATTGAGATTGCGGCCTTTCCTGAATGGCTCGATCTTGCGTTGACGGTATTGTGGATGGTGGGGTTGATCAACGCATTTAATCTACTGGATATTATGGACGGTCTCTCAGCTGGCGTCGGGGCGGTCAGTGCGAGTTGTCTGCTCGTCGTGGCCCTGCTGCAAGGCGATCAAACGATTGCCGTGATGCTTGTTGCGTTGATTGGAAGCCTATTGGGATTTATCAAATACAACTGGCATCCGGCGCGGATTTACATGGGAGATACCGGGGCTATGTTTATCGGATTGCTGCTAGGAGCAATGGCGATGATTGGAAAGTACCCTAGCGATCATCCCCTTTCGCTTCTCACTCCTGTATTTATTTTGGGGATTCCGATTTTCGATACTCTGTTCGTTATGTACATTCGGTATAGACGTAGGCTGCCTATCTTTTGGGGTAGCCCTGATCATATCGCGATTCGCCTGCGTCATTTTGGGATGTCAGTTCGGCAGATTGTGTCCACGAGTTATGTGGCTACGGCGGTTGTGGGAATGATTGGTCTGGCGATGCTCTCTGTCGGACAGGAAGTGGCCTGGGGCCTTTGCGCTGGGACGGTCGTCGTGCTCTTGTTTGTCACTGCCATGTTGACGAAGATAGAGGTCCGCCGGCCTGATCAGGCTATCGTCGCATCCTCGCAAGACGGAAGAACGAAGGCCGCATGATCCTTATCGTCGGTGCTGGTTTATCCGGTCTCAGTACCGCCTATCATCTCTCCGGCGTCCCCTATCGGCTCTATGAGCGGGAACAGGAGGTCGGTGGACTGTGTCGTTCGTACAAGAAGGATGGATTTACCTTCGACTATACCGGGCATCTGCTCCATTTTCGTCAAGCCGAAATTAAAGCTTTAGTAGAGAAGCTCCTGGCGGGGAAGCTTCAGAAACATGCCCGTCAATCATTCATCTATTCCCATCGAACTTATACGGAGTATCCTTTTCAGGTCAATACATTTGGTCTTCCCCTTGAGGTAGTGCGGGAATGTTTGATGGGGTTTATCGCGACTCTCACGAATCATCGAGCCGGACCACCACCTCAAGATCGATCGTTCAAAGAGTGGATTCTCGACAATCTCGGTGAAGGCATGGCCAGGCATTTCATGGTGCCGTTTAATGAGAAGCTCTGGCAAGTGTCACTGGATGAACTGACGTCTGATTGGGTGTCATGGCTCGTCCCAAAACCTGAACTCAAGGATGTGATCAACGGCGCATTAGGTATCAAAGACAAGGCCTTCGGCTATAACCCGTCGTTTCTCTATCCTGCGACCGATGGTATCAAAGTGCTTCCAGAATCGTTCCTGCCCGGTATTGACGGTGTCACCTATGGTGCGGAGCTTGTGGAAGTGGATACCAAGCTCCGTCGTGCCATTTTTCGTGATCACACCAGCGGAGGGACGAGAGAAGAGCGATATGAGTCGCTGGTCTCCACGATTCCAATCCCGGAGCTGGTCCGTCGGTGCCTCGACTTTCCCGCTTCGTTGAAAGAGGCAGCCCAAGCGCTACGCTGGGTCTCAGTCTACAACATCAATATCGGGATTGGACGTGAGCGGGTTTCAGACAAACATTGGATCTATTTCCCCGAAGTCGAGTACCCCTTCTATCGAGCCGGATTTCCCATGAATTTTTCTCCATCCTTGGGGCGTCCCGGTTGCAGCTCGATGTATGTGGAGATGTCGCACAAGCCGACTGAGCATCAATCTTCAGAGCAACTGATCGGTCAGGTACGCAGCGGTCTGGAGCAGGCCGGTATCCTTCGTCAGGACGACGAGCTGGTGGTGTCAGATGTCAAGGATCTCCACTATGCATACGTCTATTTCGATCATCACCGGGCGAAGGCGGTGCCAGCCATTCTCGCCGAACTTGAGCGCCGGGGCATCTACTCGGTTGGTCGGTACGGGCGCTGGGAACATACGTCGATGGAAGATGCCATTGGGCAGGGGAAGCAAGTCGCGGAGCGGTTGAGAGCCCAATGCGTGCACCAAGCCTCAGCCTGAGGAACATGGCGTGGAGACCGTCTGTCATGTCATCACCAAGCTAGAGTTAGGCGGGGCACAGGAAGTTGCGCTGTATGCCGTGTCGCATCTTGACCGGAATAAGTTCCGACCGCTTTTGATAGCGGGTCCTGGAGGCCTCCTCACAGAGGAAGCCAAGGCCCTCCCTGATGTTGATGTCCACATCCTCTCTTCGCTCACCCGCCGAGTCCATGTCCTCGCAGATCTTGCTGCATTCGTTGAACTGATATGCTTGTTTCGGCGCCTTCGACCGACAATCGTCCATACTCATAGTTCAAAAGCAGGCATTCTCGGTCGGTGGGCGGCCTGGTGTGCACGAGTGCCGGTGATTATTCATACCATTCATGGGTATGGCATCACGCCAGCCCAGCCACGTTGGCTGCGCCGTATGTTGATTCTACTTGAGCGGATGACGGGATGGATCACAACCTATTGGATCGCAGTTACGCAGATCGACATTGAGAAAGGGGTGGAGTGGGGGTTGTTTGACCGAACGCAGGCGTCCGTCGTCAGGCCAGGCATTGATCCACGGCCCTTTCAAACCATTCTTAGCGCAACCGCGCGACGTGCCCTACGGGCTGAATTCGGGGCGGGTCCTGGTGACTACTTGGTAGGCATGGTGGCCTGTTTAAAGCCTCAAAAAGCTCCGGAGGATTTCGTGGCTGTGGCCAAACGAGTCTGTGACGTGGTTCCCCAGGCACGGTTTGTTTTGATAGGTGATGGAGATTTGCGTCCACGGGTGGAATCGATGATCGAGCAAAACGGACTCGATCATCGGCTGCACCTCGCCGGATGGAGACGGGACGTCTCAACGGCCATGAAATCATTCGATGCGTTTCTGCTCACATCTCATTGGGAAGGATTGCCGCGGGTCCTCTTGGAAGCAAGAACGATCGGTCTGCCGGTCGTGGCGACGAGAGTCGGTGGCGTGGCGGAAGTGATTGCCGAGGGTCGCCATGGGTGGTTGAGCGACGTAGGAGATGTCGACGGACTAGCCACGCAGCTCATCCGAGTGTTGCAGAACCAAAACGGCCAATTGCATCGTGGGTCAAGCTCTGTGGAGGCGCTTCCGAAAGAATTCCATCTTGAGGAAATGGTCAAACAGTATGAATCTCTGTATGATAGATTTTTGAATGATCGACGAGGAGGAAAGACTTCTCGTTCGGTTTGGTCTGCTTCACATTCGTAGCCATGGAGCCTGTCGTGAACGTTCCTCTCTTGGATCTCAAACCCCAATATCGCGTCATTAAAGCGGAAGTGCTGTCGGCCATGGAAGCGGTCTGCGACGAACAGGGATTCGTGCTGGGGCCCCGTGTCGTGGCGTTCGAGGAATCCGTGGGTCGGTATATCGGGTCTCGTTACGCGATTGGCTGCGCTTCCGGGAGCGATGCCCTGTTGCTCTCCCTGATGGCTATGGGCGTGAAAGCCGGCGATGAGGTCATCACCGTCCCGTTCACATTTTTTGCCACGGCGGGCGCGATTTCACGGTTGGGCGCGAAGCCGGTGTTTGTGGATATTCAGCCGGATACGTTCAACATCGATCCCAATCTGATTGAACAAGCGATCACGCCTCGCACAAAAGCTATCATGCCCGTGCATCTCTTCGGACAATGCGCGGACATGGCTGCGATCAACGAGATAGCCAAACGGAACAAGGTCTATGTCATCGAAGATGCCTGCCAGGCCATCGGCGCCGGTCAGCAGGGGAAGCGTGCCGGGGTTCTTGGCGACACCGGCTGTTTCAGCTTTTTCCCTACCAAAAATTTAGGTGGGTTTGGCGATGGGGGGCTCATCACGACCGACGACAAGGCTCTTGCCGATTCCATGTCTATGCTCCGTGTGCATGGGAGCCATGTTCGTTATCTCCACGAGGCCGTGGGGATCAATAGCCGACTGGATGCGCTCCAGGCTGCCGTACTCCAGATTAAATTGAAGTATCTCGACCAATGGACCGAGGGCCGCCGCCGGAATGCCGAACGATACCAGCAGTTGTTCGCCAGAACAAAACATGCGGATCGAGTGACGCTGCCGCCTACGGTGCCTGGCAATTTCCATGTCTATAACCAGTTTACGGTGCGAGCCCCGAAGCGCGATGCGTTGCGCGCCTTCCTGAAAGAGAAGGGGGTCGGCACGGAAGTGTACTATCCGCTTCCGATGCACCTCCAACAGTGCTATCGCGACTTAGGTCATCAGAAGGGATCATTTCCTCTCTCAGAGCAGGCAGCGGAAGAGGTCATGTCTATCCCGATCTACGCAGAATTGACGGAAGCCCAGCAGACCTACGTGGTCGAGATGATTGCGGAGTTCTATCAACGCGCATAGCTGTTCCCTCATCATGCTCTGGTACCAGTGAGTCCTTCGCCCTCGTCAACGCCTGGTTCGTTCCAGCGTTTCCTCATACCATGAACACATCATTCTGCAGTTGAGGGTACGTGGTACATGCCACAGTAGCCAGAAGGAGGCCGTGATGGGATCGATCGCGTGGATGGCTCTGTTCGCGTTCGTTATGGCTGGGAGCCAGGTCGCCTTCGGCAAGGATTTATCGCCTCGCGAAATATACGAACAGGCCTCTCCGGCTGTGGTGATGGTGATGGGCTATGCGGAGGGCGGCAGGAAGGGGAGTGGTGGAACCGGTTCGATCATTCAGTCGGACGGACTGGTCCTCACCAATGCCCATGTCGTGATCGAAGAGCAGACAGGGAAACCCTTCGCCCGCCTGTCTGTCTTCCTCAAACCGACCAGGGTCACGGGTGATTCAAAGAGCGATCTTTCCCGGATGGTCCGCGCGAAGGTCGTGGTCTATTCGCAACCCTTAGATCTGGCCCTGTTGAAGCTCAAGGCGTGACCGAGGTGCTGCCAGTCGTCGATGTCCGTGAATCAGAGCAGGCGAGAGAAAAACAGATTGCCTATGTGGTGTATGAAGGTAAGGAAATGCCGCTTACGACAGAGTCTGTCGATCTGATTTTTTCATACACGGCGCTTGAGCATACTCGCTATCCATCCGTGACCGTCCAGGAATGTTTCAAGATTCTCCGGCCCGGAGGGATGCTCGTGTCAGTCATAGATCTCGGCGACCATTCGTTCTATGGGAAAAATAAAACACATCCCGATAGAGTATTCGACTGCCTGCAATATCCAGAATGGCTCTGGAACCTGATGAGGTGGAACCGAAGCTCTTATGTGAATCGACTCAGACAGTCTGACTGGATACGCGTGTTTGCCGAAGCAGGATTTGTGACGCGTGCCCACGAGGCAACAGTGAGCGACCACACCGTCCGTCTCTTCTCTCAGCTTCGCTATTTACACAAATATCAGTATGACGACGCCGTAACCTGTGTGCTGACGGTCTGCATGGAGAAGCCTGTCCGCCCGTCATAGAATCTCTACGGCTCGCTACGTGGTAATCGCCCCTTCCGAAGCAGACGAGACGTGCCGCGCGTACTTGCCCATGACACCTGAGGTGTAGCGTGGCGCCGGCTGTTTGACCTTCTTGAGCCTGGCCTTGATCTCTTTCTGCGAAACCTCCAGGGTCAGCGTTCGTTTGGCAATATCGAAGACAATCATATCGCCATTTTTCACGGCGCCGATCGGGCCGCCTTTGCTGGCTTCCGGTGCGACATGGCCCGCCATCAACCCATGGGTGGCGCCGGAGAAGCGGCCGTCGGTGAGGAGCGCAACGGAATCGCCCAAGCCTGCACCGACGATGGCCGCAGTCACGCCCAGCATTTCTCTCATGCCTGGGCCACCGGATGGGCCTTCGTAGCGAATCACCACGACATCGCCCGCTTTGATTTTGCGGGATTGCACGGCGGCAAAGGCATCCTCTTCTCGATTGTAGACTTTCGCAGGGCCGCGGAATGTCATGATCGAATGTCCGGCCACCTTCACGACGCAGCCCTCAGGCGCGAGGTTTCCCTTTAAGATAACGAGCCCACCGGTTTTCTTGATGGGACTCGAGAGGGGCCTGAGGACTTGTTGCCCGGGAGTTTCCTTGGCGTCTTTGGCCTCTTCTCCGATCGTTCGTCCGGTGACGGTCGGTTGGTTGGCGTGCAAGATCCCGGCATCGAGCAGCCGTTTGGCGACCAAGGTGGTGCCTCCGGCTGCATACAGGTCCGACGCGGTAAATCGTCCGCCCGGCTTCAGGTCGGCGAGCAACGGCACTTTCCGATTGATCTTGTCGAAGTCGTCGATGCTCAGCTTGATGCCCGCTTCGCGCGCGATGGCGAGCAGATGCAACACGGCATTCGTCGAGCCGCCGGTGGTCGCGACCGCGGCAATGGCATTCTCCAGCGATTTCCGTGTGATGATTTGCTTGGGGCGCAGGTCTCGTTTTAGCAGATCCATGACCATCACGCCGCATTCGAAGGCGACGTCGTCTTTCTTCTGATCCATGGCCGGCACGCCGTTCCGTCCCATCATCGAGATGCCGAGGAACTCGAAGGCGATAGCCATGGTATTGGCCGTGAACTGGCCTCCGCAGGCGCCAGGGCCAGGGCAGGCATGGTCTTCGAGATCTTTAAGCTCGGCATCGTTCATCGTGCCGGCTGCATGTTTTCCGACGGCTTCGAACACGTCTTGAATGGTCACGTCATGGCCTTGAAACTGGCCCGGCATGATCGAGCCGCCGTAGAGCATCACCGAGGGCAGGTTCAGGCGAGCGAGCGCCATCACGGTGCCTGGAATAGTCTTGTCGCAGCCCGAGAGGGCCACCACACCGTCAAAGAGGTGCCCGCGCGCCACGAGTTCGATCGAATCGGCAATCACTTCCCGGCTGATCAGCGACGCCTTCATGCCCTCGGTGCCCATCGAAATACCGTCCGACACGGCGATCGTGTTGTATTCGATGGGGGTGCCGCCTGCGGCTCTGATCCCGGCCTTCACCCGCTCCGACAATCGGCGCAGGTGGAAGTTGCAGGGCATCACTTCGATCCAGGTATTGGCGACGCCGATGATCGGACGAGACAGGTCCTCATCGGTAAATCCCACGGCTTTCAACATGGCGCGGGCCGGTGCCCGATCGGGACCGACCAACAAATCGTGGCTTAGAAGCTTTAACTCTTTCGGCATGACGTAACTACTTTCCTTTCTTGCCTTCTTTTTTCTTCTCGTCCTTCTTCGCTTCCGTATCGATCACGGCACCAGTGGCGGCATCGATGTGGACTTCCGTGACGTTTCCATCCGCGCCGAGGACTTCGACTTCCCAGACAGTCTTGCCATGTTTCTTTTCAAGTTCCGCTTCGACGACCGTCCCAGGCACCTTCTCGGAGGCAGTCTTGATGGCCTGATCAATCGTGACCTTGGCGTCCTTGGCGAGGTCCGTGACCTTCGCTTTCTTATCGTCCGCCCAGGCGTTGGGGCTTATGGCAAATAGGAACCCCACAACCACCGTGGCAATAATTCCCAGCGTTCTCATGCGGTACCTCCTCGGTGAATGGCCCGGTTGCCCATTCGCTTGCCCTATATCGAACTACTGTACTTTCATGCTGGAGGGAGGTGCCGGATGAGCCGCATCGCCGCTCTTGTGCGGATTGCTTTTCATGGCACCGCCATGGGGGGTGCCGTAACCCTTGTCGGCATCCTTGTGCTGCTGCATGATCTTGTCGTGCTCAGCTTTTTCCTTGGTGCGCTGTTCCGGAGTCAAGAGGGCGAGCACATCCCGCTTGGCTTTGATGGCGGTCATGCGCAAGCCGGCCTGCAGATCCCCGCTCTGCTTCAGCTTGGCTTCGATCGCTCCCAAATCGGACTTTTCATCTTCGGTCAAGGCCTTCAACTCCCGCTCCGCCACCTGAATGTCGGCCTCGCTCTTGATGCGGGTCTTGTCCAGGCCGAGTTGCATGTCCTTGAGTTTCGTCACTTGCTCCGCCGTCAACCCGATTTCCTTCTCGTGCTTGAGCAGATGCCGGATCAGATGGCCGGTGCTGTTGTGCATCATGCCTGCGCCATGTCCGCCCATCGAACCATGCCTGCTTTCGGCATGCCCTTCCTTGCCATAGCCTGGCTCGTTAGCCCAGACTCCACTCACCCCAACGGTGAGGGCAAAAATGGATGCGAGACCGACTGTCGCAATCGTCCCTGTTCTCTGTGTCATGAAGACCTCCTTAGGTTGAATCGATATGAAAACATGAAAAATGTCTCCTGCCTATTGTTCCAGTAACCCATGCTCGCCTTTGAGCCCATTGAACAGGAATTGTACCGCCAGGGCCGCCAGCACCAGCCCCATCAAGCGCGTGATAATTTTCTCGACGATCGGACTCATCCACTTCGCACTGGAGGCCCCGATGGCCAAGGTGATGTAGCTTGCCAGACCGACTAAGACAACGCAAGCCAGCAACATCCCTCGTTGAGCCCAGGAGACCGCCTGCGCCTCCAACAGAATCACGGTCGATATTGCGGCAGGGCCGGCCAACATCGGGACGGCCAGCGGTGTAATGGCAATGTCGTCTTTCGTCGTGCCTTCGGCTGTTTCTGCTGCCGTTTCTTGGACCGGAGACCGTTGTGCACGCAACATATCGAGAGCGACCAATAAGAGTACGAGCGCCCCGGCCACCTGGATGGCTGGAAGGGTGATCCCCAACAGGGTAAAGAACTGCTGGCCGATGAGCGTAAATCCCATCAAGATACCGACGGCCACGAGGCAGGCGGTGCGAGCCATATGGAGCCGGTGGCCGATCGAATCGCGCGCAGTCATGGCCAAAAATGCCGGGACTGTGGCGATGGGATCGACGATGACAAAGAGAGAGCTGAACGACAAGACGGCGTATTCCGTGAGCGTCATGGGTGCGATCGTCGGCGGGCCTGGGCGAGGAGATCGGCTCGCGGATCCGGATGCTCGATGGCTCCGAGTTGATCGTAGAGTGTCCGTTCCTCGTCGGTCAAGGAGGGGGGCATCACGATCTGGATCGTCAGGAACAGATCGCCATGTCCGCCGGCTGCCGCAGGGAGGCCCTTGCCTTTGAGTCGAAGCTTGCTGTCAGCCCGGCTGCCTGGCGGAACCTTCATCCGAACCGGCTCCATCAATGTGGGGGCCATCACTTCAGCGCCCAACGCCGCCTCCCAGGGGAAGACAGGGAGAGAGACATGAATGTCGCTTCCCTGCCGACGAAAGACATGATCCGGAGCGATCATTACGCGCAGGTACAAATCGCCTGACTTGCCGCCATTGGTGCCGGCTTGTCCTTTACCGGCTACGCGCACCCTCGTGCCATCCTGAACCCCGGCGGGGATGCGCACTTCGATGGTATTCGGTTGCAGCGTTGCGCCATGACCCTGGCAGGTCGGACAGGTTCGTCCACGAAGAGCGCCGGTTCCGTGACAGGTCGTACAGGGCACGGGCTCTTGTAGTGTCATGCGCTTCGTCACGCCGGTGAATACTTCGGTCAGCGTGAGCTGCACTTCCGTCTCAAGGTCTTCGCCTTGCATGGCGAACCCGCGGCCAGTGCCGCCTCGCCCTCGCCCTTTGAACAGATTTTCGAAGATGTCGGAAAAACCTTCTCCACCGGGCGCCTGGTTCTGGCCATACCCCTGGGCTCCGGCCTGGCGGCGCGCCTGTTCGTAGGCCTCGGCTTGCTCCCAGTTGGCGCCATGCTGATCGTATTTTTTGCGTTTATCCGGATCGCTCAGGACTTCATGCGCTGCGTTCAGTTCTTTGAACTTTTTCTCCATCTCGGACTTCTTTGAACCGCTGTGGAGATCGGGATGGACCTGGCGAGCGAGACGGCGATAGGCTTTTTTAATGTCATCTGCTGAGGCAGATTTAGGGAGTCCGAGAACCTGGTAGTAGTCGCGTTCTGTGGTTGCCATGGGAGAGGAAATACGGTTGTTTCAGCGCAGGTCAACTATTGAGAAAGCAGCTTACGGGGTCGGTCGAGGCTTTGCAAGAGCCGGTAGTGGGTCAGTTTCAATTTAATAGTCCAGCGATTTCCTCAAGGCTGCATACATGATTGGCTAATCCTGGCGAAGTTGTAGTGCGTGAATTAGGCTATTTCAAACTGACCCACTACCCAAGAGCCGAGCACGTGATCAGGGGAAGGAATAATAGGACAGCCCGACAAGAGGGAGCCCGAAGTTGAGGCCGGAATTTGGTGTGCGGGTGCCGGCATTGGATATGTGGACGAATCGATAGCCGACGTTCAGGGCCCATTGAGGTGTGAGACGCCACGCACATCCGGCTCCACCCCAGACGACGAAGTTGAACTGTCCCGGTTGCTCCGGTACGCGGCCACCAAGATCGGTCCATATCGGTCCTCCGCCGCCTTCGACATAGGGGCGCAGCCGATCGAAACCGGTGAAGCGGTATTCCAGTTTCGGCGTGGCTCCGACTCCATACGCCGTCTTCGGCTCGGATGTCCCGAATCCCAGTAGCTCAGCACCTAACGCGATCTGGCCTCGATACCAACTTGAGCCGATCGGATCGGTGAGCGTCACGGACCAGGAGGCCACGGCGGCTGTTCCGAACAGCTTGGAGGATTGGCTGGGCAGTAGGCGAAGGGGAAAGAAAGGACCAGCTACAAGCCCCACTGTTTGCGTGCCGATGGTGGGATAGGCCATTGGTTCATCAGCACGAACGATAAGAGGGGATAAGCAAACAACGGTGGCCATCACACCGGCCTGCATGGCGAGGAAACAGCGGGACCGAACGATCATGAAATAGGGAGGGCTTTGGCTCGTGCCATCATCTTGCAGTACGAGCAGACTTCGGCCGTGGTGGGCTGGCTGCACGAGGTGCAGGGGTGGAGGACAGCCCGGTCTTTTTCAGCCATGGTGGTCGCCGTCGGCTGTTTCTTGCTCTGCTTTTCCAGGAATCCCCAATAGAACGTCTGCTTCGTGCCGGGCGACTCGGTCTCCAAACGGTTCAAGACCTCCTTGTACTGGAGCATCTTGGAGCCTTTGGCCATGGGGCATTCTTCGACGATGTAGTCGATCCGGTTCAAGACCGCATAGGCGGCGAGTTCCCGCTCCGAGAGCCGGTAGAGGGGTTTCACCTTCTTGGCAAAACCTGCCACTGAGGCCGGTAACGACGGGCCCTGCTTATCGAGGTATTCTTCCTGCCAATGCAGCACGTTGCCCAGGAGTCGGGCTGCTTCGTCGTCGAGATTATGGCCCGTAGCCATGACATCGTAGTTCTGCTCGATCGCCACGCGATTGAATTGGTAGCGCTTAATCGTGCCACAGGTCGAGCAGGTGGGGCGATGGATGAGCTGGGCCAGTTCCTTGATTCCCGCTCCGGCTTCCTGTTCGACCGTATGGAGGTGCAGCGTCGCTCCATGAGAAGCAGCCACCGCGTCGGCGAATTTCGTGACCTTCGCATGAGACTGTTCGGAATAGGCTCCGATGCCGAGGTTCACATAAAGCGCATCGGCGCGATAGCCGAGCTTGAGGAGAATGTCCCAGAGCGCCAGGCTGTCTTTGCCGCCTGACACGGCGACGAGGATCCGTTCCTCTTTCCCGAACATCCACTCCGACTTGATCGCCCGCGCCACCTGATCGTGAACGAAGCCGTTGAAGCAGCCTTTGCAGAAGGCCGCATTGTGGCGGGGGAGGCCGATGACCGCTTTGGTTTTACATTTGGTGCAGTTCATTCTTCCTCAAGCGACTAGCTCTCAGCGGTCAGCTATCAGCCTTAGAACAGTATTCTTGGCTGAAGGCTGATGGCTGACAGCTATCCTCCAGAGATCACTGGTCGGATTTCAACCTGATCGGCGTCGTACAACATTTCGTCTTCGGTCACGAGATCGTCGCCTTTGATGACCAGATGCGCTTCGACGACGAGGTTCAATTCTCTCAAGAGATCTTTGACCTTCTTGGGGCCTTTCACTTCGACGGTTCTTGCTGGATGGCTGAGTTGGACTTGCATGCGGGGATGATAAGGCCGACATTGGCAGGATTGCAAGAAAGCATTCAGCCATCAGTGCCAGACTTGAATGGTTTTGGAGCTGAAAGCTGATGGCTGACGAGCTTAAATCCCCGCTTCACGCAGAAATTTCGCCGATTCTTCCGGCGCCACGGGATTGATATAGAACCCCGTGCCCCATTCGAAGCCGGCTACCTGGGTCAGCTTCGGAATGATTTCGATATGCCAATGGTAGAAGTCCCCGGTCTTCTCGTGGAGGGGGGAGCTGTGCAAGATGAAGTTGTAGGAAGGGTTGGCCAGTACCTTGTTCATGCGTCGGAGTGTTTCGGAGAGAATCGGCGCAAGAAACTCGAATTGGGTCTTTTGGCTTTCTTCGAAGTAGCCGGCATGGCGCTTGGGGAGAATCCACATTTCGAAGGGAAAGCGTGGGGCAAATGGCGTGACGCAGACGAACTCCGGATTCTCCGCCACGATGCGATCGCCATCCGCGAGATCCTGCCGGAGAATGTCGCAATAGATGC
>JBDSKU010000088.1:0-4862 GCA_039916745.1 Nitrospiraceae bacterium | reverse complement strand
GCCGCCGCTCGGATTACCGCTTATCACGACCGCTTAATTGACGGCTTGGAGGGTCACGGATACGCGTTCACGATTAGTTCCCCGTAGGATCTCAACCGTCACCTGGTCGTTGACTTTGTGCCGTTCCATGACATTCATCAGTTCGTCCAGGGTTCCAACTGGCTTGCCGTCGACTGCCGTGATGATGTCGCCCAATTCCACCCGGCCGGTGGCGGTTTCACGCGCCCCCTTCAGCCCGGCCAGCTCCGCGCCGCTCCCACGCGACACCTTCCCGATAATCAGCCCCTTGACGCCCCACCGCTTCGCCATCGCATCGGGAATGAGCGAGACCCCGAGCCCCAAGCGGATGAGTTTGCCATGTTTGATCAACTCCGGCACGATACGATTGACCGTGTCGACCGGCACCGCAAAGCCGATTCCCGCGAAGGCCCCGCTGGGGCTCATAATCTGGGTGTTCACGCCGATCAGTCGACCGGCACTATCGAGGAGCGGCCCGCCTGAGTTACCCGGATTGATGGCGGCATCGGTCTGAATGACCCCTTCAATCGTCCGGTTCGACAAGGACTTGATCGTCCGGCCCAGCGCACTCACCACACCGGTCGTCAGCGTATGATCGAGGCCGAACGGATTCCCGATCGCCAAGACTTTCTGTCCGACACGTAAATCCTGCGACGTCCCGACGGTGAGGGGCGACAGCGTCTCTTCCGCTGCACGAATCTGCAGCACCGCCACATCGTGATCGGGGTCGGCGCCGATGAGCGTGGCCTTATGCTCCGTCCGGTCTGCCAAGGTCACCGTGATCGAATTCGCCCCGTAGACGACATGAAAATTGGTGACGATGTGCCCCTGCTTATTCCAGACGAATCCCGTTCCGGAACCTTGCGGGGTTTCAAAAAGATTGAAGGACCAGGGGTCTCGTTGAATCGCGGTGTTGGCGATAAAGACCACGGATTTGGTCGCCCGCTCGAACACGGCCATGGTGGCCCGCTCATCCGCGCCCAACTCGGCGGGCAAGGGAGACACCACGCGCGGCTTCCCTTCAGGCCCGTCGTAGGACCCGCCAAGCGGCTTCCCCCACTCCGACATCGACAGGGCAGGCCAGAGGCTGACGAGCAAGAGTCCCGAGATCACGACTCGTCCCCGCATCGCCATCATTCACCCATGATCTGGATAATGAGTTCCCTGGTGCGAGGCTTGGTATCAAAATCGACGAGGACGACCTGTTGCCAGGTCCCCAGTAACATCGCTCCATCCAGAAAGGGGATCGTCACCGAGGGCCCCTGCAGTTGACCGCGCAGATGACTGTGCCCGTTGTCCTCCCCGGCATTTCTCGTATTGTGCTGCCAGGCCGGATCTGCCGGTACCGCCCGATCCCAGAATGCTTTCGTATCGGCCCTGATCCCCGGTTCATCTTCAATGATCATCACCGACGCCGTCGTATGCTTCACAAACACCGTCACGATCCCGGCCAGCAACTTCGTGCCGGCGAGGGCGTCGGCCACGGCTTTCGTCAGATTTTCGACCTGGGTGCTCCCCTCCATGGGGAGACGCAAGGAGACCGTTTTCACCGCCATGTTATGCCTCCATCGCCCGGAGGGCTCGCCGCTCGCCACTCGTGAAGGCGCAGCCGCGAGCCTCCTCCAGAATTGCATCGAACTCGCCTTGCGCCGTCAACCGGCGTAACGCCTCCATCACTGCGCGGCTCAAAATACCCTCCGCCCGCAACGTCTCCAAATAGACAAAGGCATCGACCAACGTTTCCTTGTTCCGCACATAATAGTCCCTGCCGCGCCGCTGATTGCTGTAGGCTTCAAATTGCTCGCAGGCGACGAGAATCTCCGCCAACTGCCGGACCCAAGGCTTAGCCGCCGCCAGTTTCTCTGGGTAGTAATAATAGAGCATCACCTGCTGCATCCAAGGCACCCACGTGACCCCCATCTGCTTGATGGCAGGCCGAACCAGACGCAGCCGGCGGGCCAGCCGCCGCGCGTAGCCCAGCCGCATCTCGACCTGTTCCTTCGCCCACGCGGTCATCGGGATGCCGTCGGCTTCAAGATCCTGTCCATAACAACGGAGAAACGCCTCCGTCTCGCGTCCGTAGGACGTGTATTGATGGACCGCTCTCCATTCCCGCGGTCTCGTCGGAATCCCTCGCTCCTTGGCCCAAGACCATATTTTCCCGAAGAGTTGGCGATCGAGCCCAGCACGGCCCAGGTCATGTAACAGACAGGCGATCTGATACTGGCGGACCCGCTCAGGCCCATGGCCCAGCGCCGCAGCAACCGCGGCACACATCCGCGCCGTTCGAATAGCATGCGACCGATCGTACCCGCGAATGATCCGGCCAGGATGAAGCGGATGCGGGTAGTCGTAGAGCGCCACGAGCTGCGTGACAAGAGCGCGGGGAACCAAGAGCGGAGCGCGTCGTGAAATGGATGTCATGTGTGGTGACGTGGAAGGGTTGAGCGCAACGGAAACTTCCGCGAGGATAGCGTTCGAGGAAAGAGCCTGTCAAGGCGCGCAGAGCAACAAAGGCTCGCCCAACGCCGCGATCTTTGCTATGCTCAGCCCAGTTGACCGCGCGTCACGGCGCACAATCCGGGGAAGCAACCATGTCGAGACACAGCGCAGTCTGGCGGCTGACAGTGGCAGCGATTCTCTTCAGTCTACCCTGGCCACTGGCTCCGGTATGCAACGCCAGCCCGCTGGATCAACTCACGGATGTCACCGACAAAGCCGCCGTCATCATTACCCTCAAGGGGCGGGATAACTTCAACAGCGAGTACCGTTACGATGTGAGCGTCAAGAACCTCTCTGCCGATACACTTATCAGCGATTCCCTGTTTATCGTCCTCGACAAGGTGACCAACATCGGTGGGGAGTCCCGGGAAAACTTAAACAGCGATACCATCCTGAGCCGCATGGACGTTCTGGGGCAGGATGGAGAAACGCAGGACGGGAAACCCTATTTCCAAATCCCGGCTGGATCGACGCCGGACCTGCTTCCCTACGGTCTGAGCTTCCCGGTCAGCGTACGCCTCCGCAATAAAGATTACATGATCGTCTTCACCCCCTCGTTCAAAGTGTTTGGACTCAAACGACCGCCGCCCGAACCCAAACAACCCCAGGCTGCCTCGTCTCAGCCGGGAACGAGTCAGACAGCACCCAGCCGCAATTCCGTCGACAAGCTGATTCAGCTGTTGATCAAAAAAGGCGTGGTGACGGAAGAGGAATGGCGTAAGGCCAGCCAGCCATGACCGATCCTGCGTGCAAGGCCTGCCAAGGCACCTGGCCCAGAGAAGACCATTTCATCGCGGATTTCGGCCTTGCCAAGGCCTATCTGCATGAGGATCAATTCTTCCCTGGCTGGACCGTCATCGTCTTCAAGCGCCATGCAACAGAGTTATTTCACCTGGCTCCCACGGAACGAATTATGCTGATGGAGGAAGTGAACCTCGTCGCCAAAGTCGTCGCGCAGGTCTATGAGGCTAAGAAGATCAATTACGAACTCCTCGGCAATCAACTCCCCCACATCCACTGGCATGTGATTCCCAGGCTGCTCACCGACCCGGCCCCCTTAGAGCCAGTCTGGCGAGTCACGCATGAAGTCGCACCCTTGACGCCACCCGACTTGCAGCAGCAGATCCATCGGATTCAGACACAGCTCACATTCTCACCGGGGCTGCCCGCGCCGGATCTCCCGTAGTTGCGTAGCTGCAGGCCTGGAGCTGTTACCACTCATTCCGATACGATATACTATCGACCTCGTCACACCAGCTGGAGGACCGCACGATTCAATGAAGCGCCGATTGGTTCTTGCGATCCTCTTCATTGCATCCTGCGCCTGGCTTCACTCAATCGATTCGTCATTGGCGGAAACGCCTGACCATCAGGCTCCACCGACTTCGACGGAACCGCCCTCGGCAGCACCGCCTCTCCATCTTCCAGAATTGCGGACTCACGAACAAGACGATGCCATCAGCCTGCTGGGAGAGCTGCGCGGGAACGTCCGCCTGTCTCCGCAGAGCGCTGATGACCGGCTCAAGTTGGCCGAGGCACTTTATCGGATCGGCGATCTGGATACCGCGATCGACGAATGCCGCATCGCCATTGCGCTGAAGCCCGACCTTGCGCTGGCGCATCTCCAGCTCGGCAGAGCCTTGATGGCCAAACAAGACTGGCGCGCATCGGTAATGGAATTGAAGGAAGCGGCCAGACTCAATCCGGAATTGACGCAAGCCCACTACAATCTTGGCACCGCCTACTACACCACCGGCAATATCAAAGGAGCGATTCAGTCCTACCAGCAAGCGCTGGACCTACAGCCCTCCTTTCCCGACGCCCGCTACCGCCTGGCACTCGTACTCAAGTTAGCCAAGCGCGATCAAGAGTCTGCGCAATTCATGGAAGAAGCGGCCGCGAGCGGCATCCCGCAGGCGCAGTTCTTTCTTGGCAATGCCTATCGCGCAGGCCAGGGAGTGACCAAGAGCGGGACGCTCGCCGTCTATTGGTGGACCAACGCGGCTGAATTCGGACATCAACCGGCGGCGTCCACCCTGTCCATTCTCCGTCGCCAAGCCCTCTCGCCGGTCCAGCCTGAACAGAACCGCCTCGACGCCTTGAGGGCCTTTCAAGGCTATCGGGAAAAGATCTGGGAGAACTTTCCCGACCTTGCGCGCAACGGCGACAGCGAAACCCTAGGGACAACGTTGCTGAAGCAGAATCGAACGGACCATGCCGTCCCGGTACTGCTGCAAGAATGTTATGCCCTCAGCGACATCGCACAAATAGAACTCGCCCGACTCTATGAAACGGGCTTAGAACCATCCCTGCCTCCCTTCGACAAGAAAATCCTGGCCTGC
>JBDSKU010000087.1:0-4266 GCA_039916745.1 Nitrospiraceae bacterium | reverse complement strand
ATCACGTTGTGTATACCCAACCGGAAACCATTGCCTACTATCGTGCACATGGTCGGTTTCCTGACGGTGCCGTATTGGTGAAAGAATTGCTCAATGCCGAAACCATGGGGATGACCACCGGACCAGCTGTCGGGCATGGGACGACTATTAAGGGATGGTTTGTGCTAGTCCGGGATACCGAGGGGGCGGTACAAAGAGTCGAGCCTCTGGGGCGATGGCTGGGCCTGGTCGCTGTTTAATGCTGAAGACCCCAAACATACGGTTTCCAAGGACTACAAGACGGACTGCCTTTCCTGTCACATGCCGGCGAGAGAGCTGGCCCCTCGCCATGCGAGTGATGCCGACAAATGGATTTATTCGTTTGGATACCTGGTGCTCCAGAGGAAGTAGCGAAGCCAGGAGGCACGATCCACAGTTCCGAGAGTCGGTCGGTTCTCAATAATTTTAATCAACATGGAGGATTCGATGAAGACGTTCATGATGGTCATACTTGCGGTGTTGTGTCTGGAGGGAGTTACCGTTCAGGCTTCTGCCGACGAGATGGGTAAAATGACGAGTGAGATGAAGGGCGACATGAAAGCCAAACCCAATGAGACGAAGGGTGAGATGAAAGGCGAAATGAAGGGCAAGATGGGAGAGATGGGTAAGTAAGTCCGCGAACGTCCATCTCCGTCCGCACCGCCGGCCCGCGCCTGATATATCCTGGCGCAGGCCGGCGTGTTTCTTTCCCTGCGCGTCGCCATTCTGTAAGGAACAGGCTTGCCATACGACCCATTGGTAAGCTTGGAACTAGTACGGCCAGAAGGTGGAGCGATGGTATTACTGAGTCACGGTGACCCGATAATCGGTCGAGAAGAGGAACGTGTGTCAATCTCAGAACCACCGATGCCTGGCATCCGAGCTGCGAGGAGAGAGCAGCCAGTGCCAAACCACTTGGGGATCGAGCGGGTCTATCGCCATCGACTACCTGTACGGATCAGCCATTGGCTCAATGTGCCTTGTCTCGTCATTCTCATCATGAGCGAGCTGCAAATCTTCAATGCGCATCCGGCACTGTATTGGGGGGATCGATCAGACCGCGACCAGCAGCTGGTGTCAATCCGGCCGATGAAGACGGACAGCGGCGAGATGAAGGGCGTCACCACCGTTCTCGGCCATCAGTTCGAGACGACAGGGGTGCTGGGTTATTCGAATGGCATAGGCCGGGCGTTCCCAGGCTGGGTCACGCTTCCCAGCGCCCGCTGGCTCGCGATGGGACGGCAATGGCATCTCTTCTTCGCGTGGCTGTTCGTGATCAACGGGTTGATCTTTGCGGCCTATAGCGTCGTGAGCCGCCACTTCAAACAAGATCTCCTGCTGACGGGTCAAGATGTGAAACAGATTCCACAGGCCGTGAAGGATCATCTGGTGCTGCGCCATCCGAAGGGTGAAGAAGCGAAGCGCTATAACGTGTTGCAGAAGCTGGCCTACCTCAGTGTGATTTTCGGACTGGCGCCACTGATCGTCCTGACCGGTCTCACGATGTCGCCCACGATTGATACGGCCTTTCCCTGGCTGTTGACCCTCTTCGGCGGACGGCAGGCGGCGCGGACGATTCACTTCATTTCCTGTTTTTCGTTCGTCGGGTTCATCGGCATTCACCTGTCGCAGGTGATCCTGACGGGATTCTTCAACAACATCCACTCGATGGTGAGCGGATGGTTTGTGGTTAAGCCTGAAGGAGCGAGCCATGAAGCCTGAGACCCCCATGAAACGAAGACAGTTTTTGAAAGGCACCGTTGGTATGGCGAGTCTGATTGCCCTTGCCGGCTGTGACAATCTGACGCAGAGCAGTTGGTTCCCGTCGATCCTTCAAAAGGCAGAGAAGCTGACCGAACAGGTTCAACGGGTTGTCACGCCGACGAGTGCCTTGGCGAAAGAATATGGAGAAGCCGACATCTCGCGGCTGTTTCCGGCGAGTGGAAATATCGATCCCGGTACTGAGGACTATGCCAAGAAGGCCCAGAGCAATTTTGCCGGTTGGGACCTGCTAATCGACGGACTGGTGACGACCCCGATGATGTTCTCATTCGCGGCGATCAAGGAGATGCCGTCGCGCACACAGATCACTCGCCACGATTGCGTCGAGGGCTGGAGCGTGATCGGTAAATGGACCGGCGTGCCTTTGAGTGAGTTATTGCGCAAGGCGGAGCCGCTTTCGAACGCCAAGTATGCCGTGTTTCATTGCGCCGACATCGACGACGAAGGCACGGCCTACTATGAGAGCATGGCGGTTCAAGACTGTTACCATCCTCAAACGATCCTGGCCTACGAACTGAATGGGACTGCGCTCGATATCCCTCATGGCGCCCCGCTACGGCTCCGCTTCGAACGCCAGCTTGGGTACAAGCAGGCCAAGTATGTGGAGCGCATCGAGTTGGTGGAGTCGCTTGCCGAATTTGGAGGCGGGAAGAGTGGATACTGGGAAGATCAGGGGTATGAATGGTATGCCGGAATCTAATCAGGATGGTGACCCAGGCCGTCAGTATCGTTCTCTCGTCGCCTTCATGCTCCTCTGCGGCCTCGTTGACGACCTTTTTGAACATTCTACTCTGTTACTCGTGCTCAAAGCTGGAGGTGGGGAATGAAACCGATTGCCGTGGCATTTGGCGCGCTACTGGTTGGAGTTCTTATCCTCTGGGGCGAGGTCAATGCGGGAGTCGGCATGAATGCGCCGGATATCACCAATCCCACGTGGCTCAACAGTCCTCCGCTGCATTTGGCGGATCTGAAGGGGAAGGTGGTCATGGTCGAGTTCTGGACCTTTGGCTGTTACAACTGCCGGAATGTTGAACCATACGTGAAGCAATGGCATCAGGCATATGCAGATCAGGGGCTGGTCGTCATCGCGGTCCATTCGCCGGAGTTTTCTCACGAACGGGAAATCGACAAAGTGCAGTGCTATATCAAGGAACACGACATTCGGTTTGCCGTGCCGATCGACAACGACTTCTCGACCTGGAATAAATATGGCAATCGCTATTGGCCGGCGATGTATCTGATCGACAAGCAGGGTGTGATTCGCCATGTATGGATCGGCGAAGGCGGGTATCGGGATACGGAGCAGCTGATTAAAAATCTGCTCGCCGAGCCGTCGTCGAGGAATAAGATGTCAAGATCGTCCCGTCGGACATTTCTCAAGGCCGCCGGAGGGTTGTTGCTCGCATCTGCCCTTCCGAGTCCTGGCTTCGTCGGCGTCCTCGACAGGCTACTGGGCCAGCCTGAAACCCAAGGCGACCAAGCCGATTACGCCCAACGACGAATTCTACGTCACCTCCTATCGCAGCCCGTCTACGACCCGCATCAACGACTTGTCACTCTCGATCAAGGGGCTCGTCGAACGTCCGTTCACGTTGGACTATGCGCAACTTCTCGCCAAGTCGACCGTCTCGCAGATTGTGACACTTGAATGTGTCGGCAACACGGTCGCCGGCGAGTTCATTAGCACGGCCAATTGGGAAGGTGTGCCGCTGAAAAGTTTGCTGGAAGAGGCGGGAGTGAGTGCGACCGCGTACGATGTGGTATTTCGAGCCGCCGATGGATTTTCGGACAGCATTTCGCTCGATCGTGCGATGGCTGGAGACCTGTTGATCGCGCACCGGATGAACGGTGTGCCGCTCCCGCAGGGCCACGGGTTCCCGGTCCGCGTCATTGTCCCCGGACATTATGGGATGAAGAGCGTACAGTGGTTGACGGAGATCGAGGTTCTGGATCGAGCCTACAAGGGTACTATCAACAAAAGGGCTGGACTGAGGCCGCCATTATGAAGACGATGTCGCGGATCGATCTGCCTGGGCATGGGACGATCATTCGCGGACTTCATCAGCGTATACAAGGACTTGCCTTTGCTGGGACAAGAGGGATTCGGCTTGTCGAGATCAGCGTCGATGGTGGTGAGCAATGGATGACCGCAACACTTGATCCGCCGATTGCTCACGCGGCTGGCGTTTCTGGAGTCATGTATGGGAGGTGCCGACGCCGGGCCGTTACGCGCTGGTTGTTCGTGCGATCGATGGATCTGGAAAGATTCAGACGTCGATCGAGCAAGATCCTGCTCCGAAGGGTGCGATCGGGCGTCGTAAGATTTTTGTGACCGTCGCGTAGACAGGACTCACTCGGCTCACGCAGATATGGTTGGGCAACTTGCCCGATATTCTCGGTTGTCAGTTGTTGCTGAGGCTTGTCTGTCTGTCTGTCTGTCTGTCTGTCTGTCTGTCTGTCTGTCTG
>JBDSKU010000086.1:0-22747 GCA_039916745.1 Nitrospiraceae bacterium | reverse complement strand
CAACCCGAAGGCCGGCTCCTTGGTCGCCACCCCTTGGATCGCGCCACGCTGCGCCGTCCCTGGATCGATCGCCAAAACGTGCGACGGCAGCACCTCGGATTTCGACAGTTCCACCCCCTTCAGCATGACGGCATACTCGTTGGGGCGGAGTTGCAGATTGTCGCGAATATGAATCGGCGGCAGGAGAAAGCCCATCGTCTCGGCAAACTGTTTCCGCAAACCTTTGATACGCTCCAGCAGCGCAGTCCCATGTGTGCCTTCAACCATACCGATGAGGCCATACCCCACCTGGACTTCCATCAAGTCGAGGGGCGCGACGTGAGATGCCGCCTCTTCCGATTTCGCAGCCGTAGCCGCAGCCGGGGCCGGCGTTGACGGCGTCGCCTGCTCTCCCTGTTGAGAGAGCCGGTAGGCCAAATAGGCGGCGGCGCCGCCCAAACCAAGGAATGCCAGGTGGGGCAGGCCGGGAATCAGGCCGAGCGCCAGCAAAATCCCAGCGGCGGTCCCCACCGCTTTTGGCGACACCAGTACTTGCCCAATAATATCGGAGCCGAGGTCACCGTCGGACGCGGCGCGCGTCACAATGATGCCGGCCGCGGTCGACACAATCAGCGCAGGGATCTGTGCGACCAGCCCCTCACCCACCGTCAACAACGTATAGGTCTGCGCGGCCAGACCGGGACTCATGCCCTGCTGCAACACGCCGATCGTCAATCCGCCCAAAATGTTCACGAACACGATGATGACCGCCGCCGTGGCATCGCCACGAACGAACTTGCTGGCGCCGTCCATGGATCCGTAGAAATCGGCCTCTTCGGCAATCTCACGGCGGCGGCGCCTCGCTTCCGTCTCATTGATCAGCCCGGCATTTAAGTCCGCATCGATACTCATCTGCTTGCCCGGCATCGCGTCCAACGTGAACCGTGCGGCCACTTCGGCTACGCGCCCGGCGCCTTTCGTCACGACGACAAAATTGATGATGACCAAGATCGCGAAAATCACGAGGCCGACCGTATAGTTTCCACCGACCACGAAGTTTCCGAACGCCCGAATGACCTCTCCCGCCGCTCCGGCCCCTTCGTTGCCGTGTAACAGAATGAGACGGGTCGAAGCGATATTCAGCGCGAGACGAAGGAGCGTGACCATCAGCAGCACGGACGGAAAGGCCGAAAATTCGATCGGCCGCCGTACTTGCAAGCCCACAAGCAGGATGATGACCGACACGGTAATGTTGAAGGCCAGGAGGAGGTCGAGCAGAAATCTTGGCAGCGGCAGCAGCATGACCATGATCACTGACACCACACCCAAGGACAACAGAATGTCCGGGTGTTTGATGATCGACTGCGGTGAGAGGATCGGAGCCGAAGCCTGTATCTGCGTGTGAACAGCCATATTATTTACACCTTACCTGGGCGCCTGTTTTGGCGTGAAACCGCGGGCGCGATAGACAAATGCCAGAATTTCTGCGACCGCCAGATAGAGATTGGCGGGTATCTCCTTGCCGACCTCAACGAGCTTGTAGAGCGTACGGGCCACAAACTTATTCTCTATCACCGACACGCCATGCTGCCTGGCCACTTCCCGAATCCGTTCAGCAAGAAAGCCCGCCCCTTTGGCAACGACGATGGGAGCGCCTGGCCGCGCGGTATCGTATTTCAGCGCAACGGCCAAGTGTGTCGGGTTGGTCACGACGACGTCCGCGGTCGGAACGGCGGCCATCATGCGTTTCTTCATCATCTCCCGCTGCATACTCCGCACGCGGCTCTTAATCTGCGGGTCGCCTTCCGAACTGCGATGTTCTTCCTTTACCTCGGCATGGGACATGCGCAGCGAACGTTCCCATTCGAACCGTTGATAAAAATAGTCGGCTCCTGCGACTACGACGAACGCGCCGGTTACCGAGGCGGCGACTTTCAGGGTCAGCCATCCCATGACAGTCAGCAGACCCCAGATGTCATATTCCACGAGTTCCGGGAGCCGTCCGATTTCCCCTCGGAGGACGAACATACCGATGGCGGCAATGACCGATATCTTGAGGAGCGCTTTGATCAACTCCGAGAGAGAGCGGAACGACACCAGGCGGGAAAACCCCGACATGGGATTCAACCGCGAGGTGTCGAACGGGAATGAGGCTTTCCACAGGAATCCCGTCTGCGCGAGTGAGGCACCGGCCCCTGCGATCGCAAGGCCACCCAAGACCGGAAGGAGCAACACGATGGTCGTCATGCACACCTGCACGACCAAGGAGTGAATATGATCGATCGTGAGACTCGCCTGAACTCCGCGATCGAACGACCGGGACAGCCCCAGGCGGATGACTTCCGTCAACTGTTGCACACCAGGGCGAACCAGGAAAAATAGCAGCCCGACGCCTGCGAGCTGCATGGCCGCCGTAGTCACATCACGGCTCATCGGGATGTTCCCCTCCAAGCGGGCATCTGCTTTCCGTTTCTCACTCGCCTGTTCTGTCTTGTTATCTTTATCGTCAGCCATGTCCCATGAGCCTCAAGAGACCATTGATGGTCTCGTGCAATGCAATGAATTCTCGTTCGAGCAGCGAGACCATGAAGGGTAACGACAAACCCAAGACCACGAGTCCTGCGGCAATGGTCAGGGGAAAACTCAGCACAAAAATATTGATCTGTGTCACGGCTCGCCCCAGCATGGCCAGTAGAATATTAATGAGGACGACCGCCACGAGAACCGGTCCAGCCAGCTGCAAGGCCACTTGAAACATATGCTGCGACAGGTGCAACACTTCCTCGCCGACGGCGGGCGAGAGATGTGCGCCGAACGGCGGAATCGATTCATAACTGGAGACGATGGCCGCCACGACCATCATATGGGCATTCAGCGAGAGGAAGACCAAGGAGGCGACGACGCTAAACAATTGTCCGATCATCGGCGTGGAATGCGAGGTCATCGGGTCCAAGAGCTGCGCGACACTGAACCCCATCTGGCTTCCGACAATTTCTCCGGCAACCTCAAGCGAGGAAAAGAGCAGGCGCACAGCCATGCCGATGACGAAACCGATCATCAGTTCACTCACAAGACCTGCCGTCATGGCGAGAGCGTCCGGAGGAACCGGCGGAAGATGCATCGCCGGCGCCAATGCCAGAGACAACATCAACACAAGCGCCACTTTGATTCGAGGCGGGATGGTCCGTCCGCTCAACATCGGCATCGCCGTCACGATGCCTCCGATGCGGGAGGCCACGACGAGAAAGGACTGAAACTCAGGCAATAAAAGATGGAGTGGCTGTGTCACGTTCATATTCGTTCGATAACCGAGGTCAATGCACGTAATTCGGAATATTAGTGAAGAGCTCCGTCATAAATGTCGTCATCACACCCAACACCCAGGGCATAAAGACGACGATGGCGCCAAATATGGTCAAGACCTTCGGCACAAACGTCAGCGTGGCTTCATTCAACTGCGTCATGGCTTGCAAGGCGCTGACCGCCAGTCCGACGACGAGGCTGAGCCCCAGAAAGGGCGCAGACACGAGCAACGTCGTCTCTAACGCCTGCCGCCCTAACTCTGTCACCATCTCAGGTGTCATCTCGCTCGCTCCTCTCGGATCTTGCTCACGACGTGCCTCGGTCGGCGCGCCGCTGCCTGTTCATTGAAAGCTTTTCACCAATGAGCCCACGATGAGATACCAGCCGTCGGCCAGCACAAACAGAATCATTTTGAACGGGAGAGAGATCATCACCGGCGGCAACATCATCATACCCATGGCCATCAGAATGCTGGCCACCACCATGTCGATAATCAGAAAAGGAATGTAGATCAAGAACCCGATCTGAAATGAGACTCTCAATTCGCTGAGAATAAAGGCCGGAATCACCACATGCAGAGGAACCTGATCTACCGTTTCAGGCTTCGGAATCTTCCCGAGGTCGATGAAGAGCTCCAGGTCCTTATCTCGGATCTGTCTCAGCATAAAGCCACGAATAGGTTGAATGCCTTTCGTCCAGGCTTCCTCATACGAAATCTTTTCAGCCAGCAACGGCTCAACCGCCTGGTTGTATACCGTCTGCCCCACCGGTGCCATGACAAAGACGGTCAGGAACAGGGCCAGGCTGATCAGGACCTGGTTCGGAGGCACTTGCTGTGTACCCAACGCCTGACGGAGAAATGAGAGCACGATCACGATTCTGGTGAAGGACGTGACCATGATAAAGAAGGCCGGCGCGAGCGAGAGCACCGTCAATAACGCAAGGATTTGAAAGACGACGGCGGTTTGCTTCGGACCGGTTTGTCCCAAATCGATGGTGACGGAGGGGTTGGTCCCGCCTATGGCATCCTGCGCAATCCCGAATGAGAGCCCGCATGTCAGTGCGACGAAGAGCAGGCATGTCGAAGGTGCCGGCAGCGCCAGCCGACAATTAGGCAATAGCATGGCCGCCTTTCATGTCCGTCTCGATCTGTGCTGATGCTCCCGGTGAGAGCACAAAAGGAACTTTCGACGGAACGGACGCCGATTTGGCCAACAATTGCCGGACCTGCTCCTGATCCGTAATCCGCCCGAAAGACACCAGATCCGTCGGAGTGACGCCGACAATCAGGAACTCTCCTGCCACCGATACGAGTGAAATCGTCTTGCGGGGACCGAGGTAGCCGCTCCCCAGCACCTGCACGATCGGCGCAGTCACAGGCGTGAACAGTCGCGTGCCGCCGAATCGCCGAACCAGCGCAACCAGCCCGGCGATAAGAGCCAGGACCAGCGCAAGGGCCGCCGCCATCCGCAGGAAACTGTCCCAGAAATCGACCATGCCGTCTCCGTCTCCCCTTGTCCTACCCGAGTTGCTGAACCCGCTCGACCGTGCTGATGACATCGGTCAACCGGATGCCATATTTCTCGTTCACGACCACCACTTCACCGCGCGCAATCAGCTTGTTATTGACCAGCACTTCCATGGCTTCACCCGCAAGTTTTTCGAGTTCGACCACAGATCCCTGCCCGAGCTGAAGTAATTCTCGAATCGCCATCTTGGTCGACCCCACCTGCACGGTCACCTGCATGGGAATATCGAGGATAAAATCCAAATTCTTCTGAGCCGGCACGGCCCCACCATTGTCGACCGGCGGAAACGAAGCCACCGGAGGGGACGATGCACCCGATTCAGGTTTTGCGACGTCGGTATCAGCCATAGATCGTTCTCCTCAGCAACAGGGCTCGCTTACGCAATCACCTTCGATACACGACAGGCATGGTTCCCCTTGAATACTCCGGGGCTTCCTTGAAATTTCAGATATCCCTCGACAAAACAATCCAGGGGATCGCCGGGCCGTTGATCCAAGACGATGACATCTCCCGCCGTAAAGTTGAGCACGTCTTGCACCTTGACGGAGGCGGTCCCGAGCCTGACGGCGACATTGAGCTCGCATTCTTGCAATCTCTCCCGAAACCGGCCTGCCCACCCACCGTCTTGCTCGACATGATCGGAAACCAGCCCTGAATAAAGTTTTTCTTTGATAGGTTCGAGCATGGAATAGGGATAGACGATAAACATATCGCGGGCGGTTTCGCCGATCACCACTTGCAGCGTCACCACAGCCACAATCTCGGAGACGGAGACCACCATGGCAAACTGGGGGTTACTTTCCGAGCGCACATGCTGAATCTTGACTGCCATCAGCGCTTCCCAGGCTTTCTCGAGATCGAGGAACGCCTGCTGAACCAGTTTTTTGATGACGCGCAATTGGATCGGAGTAAAATCGCGGCCTTCCGGTTTGACGTGCGTCTGCCCTTTGCCTCCGAAAAAGTAATCGACAATCAGATAGACCAGGAAGGCGTCCATCACAAAGAGCCCGTTACTGCGAAGCGGCTCCATATGAAAAACGTTCATCGAAGACGGCATCGGCACCTTCTTGAGGAATTCGCCGAACTTGGTGATCTGTGTGCCAACGACAGCGAATTCAATCGTGTCATGGAGCGCCGCCCCCCACGAAATCGTTTGCCGGCGAATGAAACGATCGTTGATCAACTCGAGCGTCGGCATCCGCCCACGAATGATCCGCTCTTGATTGAACAGATCGAATTGCTTAGCCCCCGCTGCGGCAACCGGCTCCTCCGCCGGTTTGGATTCGACGGCACCGGAATCGACCCCCTTTAAGAGAGCATCGATTTCGTCTTGGGAGAGGATTTTTTCCATAGATCCGAATCGTCCTTGTGGCTATTGCACGACGAAGTCAGTGAAATACACCGTATGCACGGCCGGCTTGGGAAGCAGACTGTTGACCCGCTGCGTAATTTCATCGCGCAGCTGAAATTTTCCCTGGGTCGTGCGGATCGACGAAGATTCTTTGCTGGTCAGCAGCACGAGAATCGTATCGCGTACCTGCGGGATGCGTTCGGTCAAGGCATCCGCCCCCTCCTGATTGTCCATCTCCAGCTTCACCGTCAGCTTCAAGTACTTCACATCTTGGGTATCGGCCAAGTTGACGATGAAGGGGTCCACATCAAACATGACGCCCTTGGCAACGACGGCTTTTCCCTCTCCTTTACGCCCGCTCTCGCCGTGACTCTCGGCTTTCGGCTCGCTGGCTTTCGGCTCGCTCGCCTCTGTTTTCGCCTCGTCGCCCCCATGCCCTCCAGAGGTCATCTTGAAAATTGCGAAGGCCGCTCCAATGCCCAGCAAGAGAGTCCCGACTACAATGATGATGACCATTTTCATGGGAATCCCGGCTGAGATTGCTACCGGGGCTTTCCCATCTTCAGCGGCGGCTGCATCTGACATAAGATCCTCCTCTAGTCCAACGGTGACAGGAACAGGGAGTTTGCAATGCGTATGCCACAAGAATTTCGCTCGGCTCGAAGTGACGCACGCAAAGAACCTCGCGCCAGATGAGTAGATTCGTCGTAATGGAAGAGAGGAAGCACAGAGGGAGAGAGGACCGACTGCCAGTCGATTGACGACGTCAAAATCCTGACAGAGAACGTCAGTCGGAAAACAGATCGATGACGAGGGTATCGGCTCCTGGGAGAAAGAATGGCTCCCGTGAGGTGGGCCACGCGGAGGCGGCGCATGACCCACCCATCACAGCGGACTACCGCTTGAGGTTGACGAGTTCTTGGAGGATCTCATCGGATGTCGTGATGACGCGAGAGTTGGCTTGAAACCCGCGTTGGGCGGCGATCATGTCGATAAAACTTTCACCCAAGTCGACATTGGACAGTTCCAACGTATTGGACTTCAATTTGCCCAATCCCGCGCTCTCCGGGACTCCCGTCACCGGTTGCCCTGAGTTGCCGGATTCCGCAAAAGTATTGTTCCCGGTTCGAGTCAAGCCAAGCGGGTCTGGAAAGCGTGCCAAGACCACTTGAGCCAGGGCTCGCAACTGACCGTTGGAGAACCGTCCGTTGATGACGCCGTTCCCATCGACCGAAAATGCCTGGAGTGAACCAGCCGCATAACCGTCTTGCGTCAGCTGGACTACCGCGGATTGCGAGCCGAACTGAGTCGTGCCGTCCAATCCGTTACCACCCTCCGTCGTCACACTGGTGCCATAGTTATAGGTGATCAGCTGATCGGCTGTCGCCCCGTTGAAATCGACTTGCATTTGCCCCGGCACCGTCCCGGCTGACCCAGCCGCCGTCCCTGTATCGAACCGAATGGCCACACTCTCGCGGTCGAGCGTACCGTCTGTGCCAAAGGTCAGGGTCCCGGCCCCGACCCTGGTGATACCGAGTGTGGCATCGATATTCGCTGACGCATAGTTGGCCGTCACCACGTCATTGCTGTTGGCCGTCACATTGTAGTTCCAGGTATTACTTCCGGCCTTGGTGAAATAGGTCGTGAGGAGATGGCTATTTCCAAGAGAATCGTAGACGGTCATTGACGTCGAGAAATTCGAGGTCCCTGTCGGATCGGCAATACTGAAGTTCGTACCGGTCGTGGATGTCCCGGCCAGCATATTGAGGCCCGCGCCCAAGGTGTCGGCGCCGTTGGCCGTCACAACGACCGCGCCAGTACCGGCGGTCGTATTATTGGTTACCCCAGCGAGTCCAGACGTGAAGGTGAAAAACCCCGCCGCATTGACCGAGGCGGTGAAGCCGGTATAGGCGGCGGTTCGAAACGGATCGGCGGGCGTCAGAGCACGCACACCGTTCTGAATGGCCGTGGCTAAGGCCGCGCCCGTTAAGCCGGCAGCCACCGTGACGGTCTGAGCTCCGTCGCCGTTTAAATTGATATCAAATGACAGGTTGCCGGCAGCACTCGTGGTGGCAGACACCGCGGAGCCGACGACATTCCCTCGCACGCCCGTAATCGGTGCGGCCGAATTCAAGTTAGCAGCCAGGAATGCTAAATTTGTGTCATTCGGCGAGGCAGTGGTAGAGGGAAGGGCCACGTCGCCGATCGATCCGGTAATCGTCCCGGTCGTGTCGGCCAGAAATCCCCGTAATTTAAAACCGCTAGGATCGACGACATTGTTATCCTTATCCAACCGGAATGTCCCCGCTCGACTGTAGAAGGTGCCGCCCTGGGCATCCTGCACAATGAAGAAGCCGTTACCGTCGATCGCCATATCGAGGACGTTGGCCGACGTGGCCAAGGACCCCTGTGAGAAGTTGCCTTGCACCGACGTCAGCGCGACGCCGATACCGGTCTGGACGGAGCCGGATCCTCCCGATATCGAGGAACTGATCAGGTCAGCAAAGGTCGCCTTGCTCGACTTGAAACCAACCGTTTGCATATTGGCGATATTGTTTCCGATCACCGATAAAGCGGTACCGTTAGCATTGAGACCGCTGACACCGGCGAAGAGTGAGGACAAAAGACCCATGGTTTATTCCCTCCTTATGAACTCAGTGACAATAAATAATGTCGGTTTATCTCAACCTCTCAGCGAAACTCGACGACAGCGCTTGGATCGATAGTGGTATCGCCTGCTGCCAGCTTGGGCTGGCCGTCCTCCACCCGGATGCCGGACACCGTCAACCGCGAGGTCGTTGTCACGGGTACCGCTTGTTTCTGCGCATCCTGTGCCGTAATCGCATAGGTATAGGTCCCTGGCGGCATCATCGTACCGTTCTGATCTTGCCCATCCCACTCTACTTTCTGCGCACCGGCGCCCTGTGGCCCGAGCGTTCCCGTGCGGATGATCTGGTTCGACGCATTCAGAATCGACAGGCTGACCGATGCAGCATCCTTACTGAGACTATAATCAAGCGTGGTAGGCGTGGTGCCCAATTGAATGACCGCGCCCTGGATGCTCACGTCTCGTCCGACCAGCGGCAATAACGAATACTGCAGACTTGAGTTCTGCGCATCGAGGACCTTGCCGAGCAGCGCCGATTGATTGGAGCTCTGTTCCAGTTGGCTGAACTGAGCCAGCTCCGCCACAAACGATGAACTGTCCATCGGCTTCAATGGGTCTTGATTCTTCAGCTGTGCCACAAGGAGATTGAGGAAATCGTTTTTGCCGAGATCGGGCTGTTTCAACGATACCGGTGCCGGTGCGGCTGCGGATGCGATGGTCGACGATGTCGCTGCGCTGGCTGTGCTCATAATGCGTCTCCTTCGATCACGTGTTAGGCAAACAAGCTCAGTACACCGGCTCGCTTTAGCTGAGGAGCCGGCCCCTCTTGTGGCCGATCCTGCTGTCGTGGATCTCGCTGTTGTTGAGTGGTGTCACTATGAGCTTGCGACTGCCAGTCTTGTCCGGATTCGTGACTACGCTCCTGACCGACCTGAACCTGGAAACGCCCCAAGTCCAAACCGGCCGCAGTCAACTGTGTGCTCAATTGTTCCTGCTGACCGGTGAGCATCTGACCGAGTTCCGCGCGGTCGGTCGAAAGATGCGTATGGATCGTATGGTCGGACAAGACGACACGGACACGAAGCTGACCAAAATCTGCGGGAGCCATGTCGAACTGCACGGCATGGGTGCGTGGAACAGGCGTCGGCTCAGGATCAGGGCTCAACTGATTGGTCTGAGATGGCACAGGAACAGAGGATGCCGACGCAGGCCGAATGTTCGGCGGAGTACCTCCTTGGCCCTGTTGATAGGACGAATACTGGTGGCCTCCGTCGCCTGACTCAACCGTTGATGGTTCCGATGTGCGAGACGACATCTCTGCCGATTGAAGTTCGACATGAGACAACCACTTCAAGCCAACGTCCTTCCCCTTACTTCCCAATCCTGAATTGAGGCCCTGTCCCTCATCCTGGATATGACTTGATACGGCCGCAACTGCTTGAGCCTCAGACGCCGGTGTTGGCACCTGTATATGCTTCTGATGAAGTGATAGCTCTCCCTTCCCCAGCATCTGCTGCACCGGCGCCTGATCTAATTTTATCGAAGCCTCCTCCTGATGCTGGAGAGTCGACTGTCTCGCCGCTGTGACGGCCTGCTCAGCCCCTTCTTGCCCCTGGACAACAACCGGCGCGGATGGAGCCGAAGCCGGTGCCACCTCCTTCTCCTGGTAATCCTTGATGGGAACACCCTGATGGGGATTCACATTCTCAATCTGCTGGCCCTGCAAGGCTGTAAGCGGCACCCCCTTGTTAGGTTGTGCAGTATCCACGATATCTGAAGCGGTTTTTGCGGTATCTGATTGCTGCTCAACCGTGGGGAGAGATACCGTAGCAACCGAATCCCCTGTAGCAGAGGTCGTATGTTGATTGGCAAGATCCTCAAGCTTGTTCGCTGAAACGATAGATTTCCCAACCCCTTCAACAGATGACGTGACCGATTGGCTCATCGCCGATTCCAATAAGCCTGATGACCCGACAACGTCATTCGTCGATGTGCCGGAAGCAACAACAGGCTTGCTGGGATCCACCGGGGATGTCGGCGTGGCCAACGTCGTGCCGGCGAGGGAGATCAACAGCGGGTCGGGAACTGACGCGGTCAAGGGTGTATCCTCACTGGTCTCAGACTGTGAGGCGTGAGAATCTGTGTCGGGGCCGGAGGAATTCGCTTGAACCTCGGCGGTGGAAATATTGGAGGTCTTAGAGGATGGTTGCTCAGGGGTCTCGGATTGAGGAGCAGAAGGGTCTAATTCCCTGCCCTCACTCGCCTTACGCGACAGACGTCGATTCACCGAAGACGTCGTACTTGTAGTCCGGTTCTCATTCTCAGACTGAGTGTCACGATGTTTTGTCCCTCGGCTACCGTCACTCCTCCGTGCCTGGACCCGCTGCCCCTCCGACGCTGTAGTGGCCGCCCGATCCTCGGTCTTCGATTGAGCGCTACGCGGCTTCACCTCCTGCCTGGCCTCATCCCTATGCGATACGGCCTGCAGAACATTTGAAAATTCCTTCTCGTGAGACGAAGGTCCGAGCGAGTTTCCAGCGCCGAACGACGGCAGCTCTCCGCTCGTTGGCGCCGTACCGATCTGCGGACTGAGTTGGTTAAAGTCCATATATCCTCATCGTCATTAGGGGTAATCGACTCATCGCGTCGAGTGAGAATCGTTTCAAGGGCCGTGCCAGAAAAAGTGGCACGGCAGATCTCGACTGGCGTGCACTTTCATGGATTTGGTTGAACAAAGAGACCGACTGCGGAAAATGTTGCCGGGAAGCAAGGCAAAGAGTACCGGGAGGCTTATGAAGAAATGAGAGGTCAGGGGTTGGAGAGCAATTGTTCGGTGAGTTTTGCGGCGCGATCCACTTTAACCTGTGCGAGGATTAATCCGGCAGTCTTACCTTTCACCAACCGGAGAATCTCCAGGGCCTTTCGATCCGGCATCTTTTCAAGACGCGCGGCGGCTTCCTCGGCAGGCATGCTTTCATAGATCTTGGTCAACTGGGCATATCGTTGGCTGTGCTCGTCGGCCGCCTGTTTCTTCTGCGCGGCGCTCTGCCCTGCGGACGCCTTCTCCTGCTGGTCCTTCGCGCGGAGGCGGCGCTGTTCTGCTGCCTCAGCTTTGCTCAAGATCTGCTCAATTTCAGCTCTGAGATTCGTCAGTCGATCTTCCGATGTCCGAACCGTTTTCTCACGGTGGTCCAAATCATCTTGCCGCTGTTGGAACATCGCCACCACTTCATCCGGCATATTGATCGCGGGGCCCTGCGTTTGCGCCGCCTCTGCCGGTGAGGATTCAGCCGGCACAGCCTTGGTCTCTTCCGGTGGCATCAACTCGGCGGGCAAGTCCTTGGAGATGCCAGCCTTGGGGAGTGCCTTGCGGGTGGCAGGAGGAGCAGTCGCAGGAGCGGACGAGGCATCGTTGAGCTGCACCACCGTCCAGCACAATGCCATGATCACACCCAGCATGATCGCGACAGACCAGATCTGCCTCCCCCACCTCATACGAGGACGACGAGGTCCTTCCGCATGAGTGCGTGAAAGCGTAATCCGATCTCGTTGTTGGTCTATCCGATATTTGCTCATCATGAATTATGCAAGCTAGGCATCCCACTCATACGGCGCGCGGATTCATCCATTTGCAGTTGCTCGACACGATACTGGATCACTCGCTGCTGCTGACGCAGCCGTTCAGCGAGACGGTCGAGTGTCCGACGCTCCTGCATCGCAGCCTGCAACTCTTGCTGCTTCTGATGCCATTCTTCACGGCACCGACATTCAGCCTGCCAGGCTTGCGTGAGCAAAGCGGCTTCCGCGTCACAGGTGATCTGCCATTCGAGGAACTCTTCCAACGCGACCCCGCTACTGGCCTTGGCCACATACCGCTCAGCCGTCATCCGCGCCTGTGCGTCGAGGGCCTGGCAGGAGGCTTCAGCATCCTGAAGATTCTGGCGGGCGTGAAGCAGGTCCATACGCAACAGGTCTTCCACTTGTGCACGATAGCGTCGTACCGCATCGAGTTTCATGCGGTACTCTTCACCAGCGCGAGTAAATCCTGAACCGATGCCCCAAGATCGGCCGGTTGCTCGATCTCCTGACGAAGAAAGGCATTGATCCCATCTTGTGCGGACACGGCTCGGTCCAGCGCCTTGTTCGTCCCCGCCTTATAGGCACCCAACAGAATGAGATCTTCCGATTGCTGGTAGCGGGCCATGAGCTCAACCATGGACCGGGCTGCCGAATAATGCTCCCGCCCCACGATGTCTTTCATTACCCGGCTCGTGCTGTTCAGCAGATCGATCGCCGGAAAATGATTGCGCGCGGCCATCTGCCGTGAGAGTACGATATGTCCATCGAGGATCGAGCGCACGGTTTCGGCGATAGGGTCGGAGGCCTCGTCGCCGTCCATCAGCACCGTATAGAGTCCGGTGATCGTGCCGGACCCTGGTCCGGTCCCGACTCGCTCCAGGAGCTTTGGAAGAAACGTAAAGACCGACGGCGTATACCCCTTTGTGGTCGGCGGTTCGCCGATGGCGAGCCCCACTTCACGCTGGCTATGCGCTAAACGGGTCAGCGAGTCCATCATTAACAGGACCTGCTTTCCGCAATCGCGAAAATATTCCGCAATCGCCGTCGCGATCAATGCACCCCGCAACCGCACCAGCGGAGGCTGGTCCGACGTGGCCACAATGACGACCGACCGTTGGAGCGCCGCCGGGGTGAGATCCCGTTCGAGAAATTCGTTCACCTCTCTGCCTCGCTCACCGATCAGGGCAATCACATTCACGTCGGCTCTGGTGTATCGACTCATCATGCCGAGCAACACACTCTTGCCCACACCGGCGCTGGCAAAGATCCCGATCTTTTGACCCAAACCGCATGTCAAACAGGCATTGATCGCCCGGACACCGAGATCGAGCGGTTTTGTAATACGCGCGCGCTGGAGAGGATTGAGAGGCGCCGCATGGAGCGGATATTGGCGCTCAGTCACCAACGGCCCCTTTCCATCGAGTGGTTCGCCAAGCCCATCCAGCACCCGACCGAGCAGTTGCGGGCCGACCGGTACCGACGCACAATGCCCTTTCATCAGCAGCCGGCTCCCCGGACCGATCCCCCGCATCTCCCCAAGCGGCATCAGCAAAACACGGTCACCGCGAAATCCGACGACCTCGGCGAGCACGGTTCCTTCCCCGTCCTCGCGAGTGACCTCGCAGAGTTCACCCACCGAGGTCATGGGGCCATAACCCTCGATCACAATCCCGACCGCCTGGGCCACACGGCCGGAGACGGCGAGCGGGTCTGTCCGTTCAATCAGTTCAGCGAGATCCACCACGCCCCCGTTTCTGTAACACCTCCCCGAGCCGCAGCAACTGCGCGTCCAGGGAGGCATCGACTAATCGATTCGTTGTCGCGACCACACAACTACCCCGCGAGAGGGAGGCATCGCCTTCAATGTGCAGCACCAATGCCGTCTCTCGATCGCGGATCAGCTCTGGCCGCGCCGCTTCAAGGACTGACACATCGGAAGGGTGGGTACGGACCGTCACCACTCCCGATTCACGAATGGTCGCCAGCGCCGCTTTCAGCTGCGCCCTCAGGACATCCTGATGCTCGGCGATCGTGCCCCGCAGAATCCTGGACACTAAACTAAACGCCAAGGCGGTGACATCGGACTCCATCGTGCTGCTGAACGATTTCCAGACGTCCTCCAACTGCTGCACGGCATTGGCAAACAGCGTCTGCTCACGCCGCTGCGAGGCTTCGTCCCGCACCGCCGCCCGGCGTTCACCCTCGGCAATCCCGCGGTCGTAGTCAGACGGGCCGCTGGTCGTGACAAACTGATGGCCGGTCGCGAAATCGATCAATGACGGATTCTCCAACCGCACGCCGCCCTCGCGCACCACCGCCTGTTTCAAAACGGCATTTTCGACCCGCAGGCGATAGAGCTCGAGGAGGCGTTTGACCGTCAGGAGCACCATGTCGCACTCAAAGGGTTTCATCAAAAATTCAGTTGCACCGGCCTTCATCGCTTGAACTGCGAGATCGACGGTGGCATATCCCGTCATCACCACCCCGATCATGCGGGGATCGATCTTAGAGGCCTGTTGGAGCAGGGACAGGCCATCCTGGTCAGGCAATTTAATGTCGGTGATCATCAACGAAACCGGTGCGATCTTGAGCGCTGCGAGAGCTTCCCGCGCCGACCCCACCGCACGGATGCGATACCCATCTGATTGGAGTAATACGGTCAGTAACTTCTGGATCGAGAACTCATCGTCGACGATTAAGATGGAGGTGTCACGCTGCCAGGTGGCGCGCTGTGCAGGCTGGGACAGGGTGGATTCCATACTCAAAGGACTAGCCATTTACACCAGCGCCTCCCCAGCGCCTGAAATCACAATGCGGCCTTCTTCTTCCAACTTTCGGCACACTTTCAGAATATTCTGTTGTGCCCTCTCCACATCCACCACCTTCGCCGGTCCTCGTGCCTCCATATCTTCTTTCAGCATCTCTGATGCACGACTCGACATGTTCTTCAGGAACTTCTCCTTCACATCCGGACTGGCCCCGCGGAGCGCAACAGGCAGGTCTTCCTTGCTGACTTCCTTCATCAGCTCTTGCATCCCGCGATCGTCGAGTTTAATCAGATCGTCAAACACGAACATCAAGGCGCGGATCGCATCGGCCAGGGTCTGGTTTCGCTCGGCAATCTTGGCCATAATGCCGCCCTCGGTCGCTTTATCCACACGAGTCAAAATATCCGCGATCACCTTGGATCCACCGACGGTCAAGGATTGGACACCAGAATTAGCAACCAAGAGGTCTTGGAGCGCACCGCTCAGTTCCTCGAGCACATCCGGCTGCACTTCCTCCATCGTCGCCAACCGATGGGCCACATCCGCCCGCAACTCGGCAGGTAAACCAGTGAGCACCTGCCCTGCCTGCTCTGGCTCCATATGAGCCATGATGAGAGAAATGGTTTGCGGGTGCTCAATCTTGAGCATGTGAGACACGGCCTTGGCATCCACCCACTTCAACGCATCGAGCCCCGGATAGACTCGGCTATTCATGGATTCAAGCAAACGGGCCGCTTTTTCAGGACCGAGTGCCTTTGTGAGAATGGTTTTGATGTAATCTTTACCCTGAAACGACACTTCACCCATCGCACTGGCTTTCTCAAAATCTCCCATCACGCTCTGTTCTTCTTCCTGCGAGATATTGGCGGTATCGTTCATGAAGGTTCCCAATTTTCTGATTTCCTTGGGGTCGAGACTCTTCATCACCAACGCCGCCGCATCTTCACCGATCGCTCGCAGAAGAATCGCCGCTTTCTTTTCACCGGTTAATTGCGTCGTCATTGCAGCAATTCCTCTTTACTGATCGGTCTTCAACCATTGTTTGACGATGACAGCCGTCGCTTCAGGATTGCTGCGTGCCATATCGATGAGCTGTGAGCGCGGTTTCCCCTCCAAGGCCGCTTCGACCTGACTGACCGAGGCGGGCAATGACGCGGTGGCACTCTGTTCTAATGCGGTTCCCGTCGATCCCAACATGCCCAGCAACGGGCGCACGACCATGAACAGGATCAGGAGAAAGAGCAGCCCGCCGACCCCATACCGAAGATAGGGCAAGAAGGGATTCGTCGCATCGGCCGCGGCCTCGACGCCTTGAGTGGACGGTTCTTCAGTCGCGATGTCGAATTGCACATTCGTCACCTGCACTTGATCCTGACGTTCCGCTGAATAGCCCATCGCTTTTTTCACGATCTCCTCAATACGCTTCATGTCTTCTTCAGACCGTGCGACATACTTCTTGATCTGATCGGCTGCCGGTTTTCCGTCTGCAGAGGCCTTGGCCCCTTCGTAGATGCCATCCACGAGCACCGCCACAGAGAGCTGTTTAATACTGCCGCTGGATTCCACGATACGGGACACGGTCCGGCTGATTTCGTAGTTCACCGTCTCGTTTTTGGTCTGATTGCTGGTCGAGCTGGTCTGAGGCGGCTCTTGGTCGGTCCCCGGAGGCACATTGGATTGGACGCCTGGGACGCCACCGGATACGCCATTGACGCCATTCGATTTCTCCTGTCCTCGCTGTTCGCTCCGCACGACTTGGCCGTTCGGATCGTACCGCTCTTCCGTCGTTTCAATTTTACGGAAGTCGAGGATACTCGAGACGCGCACGACCGCTTTGTTCTGTCCGACGATCCGCTCCAACATGGATTGAATACGGGTTTCAATGTCCTTTTCCACTGTCCGTTGGTATTCCAATTGTGACCCGGTGAGCCCTGCCGCGTCATCGCTCCCGGCTGCCGACGAGAGGAGCCGTCCATGGCCATCCACCACGGTGACATCTTTCACTTGGAGCCCCTCAACGCTGCTCGCCACAAGGTGGACGATGCCGTTAACTTGAGTCTTGGCAAGGGCCTGTCCATTCCGCAACGACACCACGATCGAAGCGCGTGCACGGTTTTCCTCGGTTCCGAAAAGCCGCCGTTCCGGGGTCGCAAGATGCACGCGGGCCCGTTCGATCTCCGGCATTTGAGCAATAGTCCGGGCCAGTTCGCCTTGCAGTGCGCGACGATAATTGAGTTTCTGCACAAAATCAGACATCCCGATCGACGAACGATCGAAAATTTCAAATCCCACACCGCCCCCATGCGGGAGCCCCTGGGAGGCCAACTGCAATCGCAATTCATGCACTTGAGCACTGGGAACCAAGATGGTGGTCCCCCCACCGGTCGTCTCGTACGGCACCTTCGTCTCTTTCAGCTTATCCACAATCCCGGACGCATCCTCGGGGTTCAGATTGGTAAATAGGACCTGCATGTCGGGCTGTTGCGTCCAAAGGGTGACGGCGATCAATCCAGCGATCGAGCCTGCGAGCGCGACCAGAATGATCAAACGTTGATTGATGGAAAACTTTGACAACATAGGGCCCTACTCCTCGCTATCAGTCATGGCGCTTCGCTATGCTACAGACACACGTTTGTGACGCGTGAGAACATCGATAATCCGCACGTACCACACAACAGGATCGACTCCCGAAGGATGCTCAAAAAGACCGTCCAGCAAGGCCGCAGCGAGTGAAGGGCCGACGCGTATCCTTGGGGTACGTGGAGGGTCTGAACGATGCGAGAATGCTGCTGGCGGAATTGTTCAGCATCCTGTCACATCTGCATCCGTTGAATGTCTTCATAGGCCGATACCAGCTTGTTCCGGATCTGCATCATCAGCTGGAAGGAGATATCCGCCTCCTGTAACGCCACCATCGTCCCATGCACATTCTGCGACTGGCCGGTCATCAGTGCATCTGTGGCCTGGCTTGCCTGCAGCTGAATATCGTTGGCCTTACTGATCGCATGCTGCAATGTATCCATAAATCCAGCGGATGGGGTGCCACCTGAGGCCTGAGACGCCGTGCCCAGTTCCCCAAATGACGGTGTCGGAATCGCAATCGGCTTGATCTGATCCATGACTACCTCCCGATCTCCAGGGCCTTATTCATCATGGCGCGAGTGGCATTAATCGCTTGCACGTTCGCTTCATACGAACGCGATGCACCGATCATATTCACCATTTCTTCCATGACATTGACATTCGGCATCTTGACGAACCCTTTTTTATCGGCGTCAGGATGGCGCGGATCATAAATCGCTTGACCGGGCTTTGAATCTTCATGCACACGCAGCACCTTCACGCCGTCGAGCGCATGGGCTCCCGGCCCCGTGGCCACTTGCCGGAATGTGCGCTGAAACGGGCTGGTGACGGGCGTGGACTGAAAAACCACATCACGCCGTTTATAGGGCCCTCCACCAGGCGTATGGGTAGACTGTGCATTCGCCAGATTACTGGAGATCACATTTAGTCGACGGCGTTGTGCATCTAAAGCCGTGACGGACACTGCCATGCTATCGGTCATTTCCATGATCATTCCTCCTTACTATCGGCGATTCACACGTATCTCTCACCCGTGTGCTGAGAGCTAAGAGCTGCCTGCTCGTATTTATCGCGCATCCCGTACCGCGCCCATCAACTGACGGAAGCGGATCGCCATGATCGCGGCAGCCTCGCTGTATTGCATGGCGTTGTCGGACATCTTGGCCATTTCCAGCTCCATGTTCACCGAGTTGGCGTCCAAGGGAAGGTCGCCTGCCGGCACATCACTGAGCGTTCCGACGACTCGCTGAAATCCTTCTCCCTGCGGACCGAAGTGTTTGCCCTGTGTCGCCGCCAGCGTCACCGGCCCTTGACCACGCTGCGCCGCTTGGAGCGAGTCGCGAAAATTGAAGTCGGTGGCACGGTAACCGGGGGTTTCTTCGTTCGCGATATTCGAGGCGATAACCCGCTGCCTCGCTTGCCGCAAATCCAAGGTGCGATGAACCAATTGCATGGTGCGATCAAAGATCGTCATGATGCGTCTCCTCTTGGCTCCTTCCCACAGATGTCGTCATCTATTGCTATTGCAATCGCGATGCCATTTTCAATCGCCAGAATCTCACTGTACCGACCGTACCTGCCGGATCGCTCCGCGTCCAACACGTTTCCTGCCGGGCGGAAATAGTTGCCCAGCGGTTACTGCCCACTCGGGCCGACCCCAGTGGGTCAGGCCGAGGCTTGGCACGTTGTCTCCCGGTACTCACGAAGCTTGTTTCGCAAGGTTCGAATGCTGATGCCCAATTCTTTCGCCGCATGCGTCCGATTCTCATGGACTCGCGCCAAGGTTTGAAAAATCAGCTCGCGCTCCATTTCCCACAACGACCCATTCACAGAAGACTGTGGCACAGAGGGCGCTGGGGCGCTGGGTGCCGGTTGTCCGACAGCCTCCAGCAATACGTGGCTCGGGAGAATCGGCTCGTTCCCGGCTAAGAGCACGGCCCGCTCCATGACATTCTCCAACTCACGGACGTTCCCTTTCCATCGCCTGTCCTGAAGGATGGCATAAGCCTCCGCCGACACCGCCGGTTGCGGGAGACCATTGCGTGCCGAAGAAACGGCCACAAAATGCCTCACGAGCAACGGAATGTCTGCAGGCCTTTCCCGTAGTGAGGGCACCGTGATTGGGAAGACATTCAACCGGTAATACAGATCTTCCCGAAACCGTCCCTGCTCCACTTCGTGATATAAAGAACGATTGGTTGTCGCAATCAGGCGAATGTTCACGGAGACCGGTTCACGCCCTCCGACTCGATCCACCTCCCGCTCCTGAATCACCCGCAGTAACTTCGCTTGCAAGCCCATATTCATTTCGCTGATTTCATCCAGCAACAAGGTGCCGGTATGCGCCATCTCGAACTTGCCGATTTTCTTCATGATGGCCCCGGTAAAGGCTCCCCGCTCATGGCCGAATAGCTCGCTCTCCAGAAGCCCGTCCGGTAATGCCGCGCAATTCACGGCGATAAACGGACGATGTGCACGTGGGCTTCGGCTGTGAATAAAACGCGCCAGCAGCTCTTTCCCCGTGCCGCTCTCTCCATGAATGAGAACGGTGGCTTGGCTCGCAGCGACGCCTTCAACGGTACTGAGGAGCCGGGCCATGCCGGGATCTTGTGTCAGGATCGACCGCTGGTCGATCGGCATAGCCGGAGACATCGAGGCATCCGCGCCACGAGCTTTCAGATTGGCAATGACACGTTCAAGCAAGTCGGTCGAGAACGGTTTGAGGATGTAATCGCTCGCCCCGTATTTCATCGCCTCGACGGCGGTCTCCACCGTCCCGTAGGCGGTCATCAACACCATCAACGTCTGCGGCGAACGGCTTTTGATCTCCTTGATCAAATCGAGTCCGCCGAGCCGCGGCATCTTCAAATCGGTCACCACCAACCAGGGCTTATAGCGGCTGACCCGCTCGACGGCATCGGCGCCATCCATCGCACCCTGCACGTCGAAACCCATTCGACGAACGGACTCCATTAAGGCCATTCGCATGGAAGGATCATCGTCGACGATCAAAATTCGTTCAGCCTGCGCAGGAACATCCATCATCGGACATTCTGTATTGTGGTCGATCATGCCGATGTCTCCTCTCCAACAAGCAGTCGTTCAGCTATCATCTCAGACGCAGGGTACCCCTCCGAGAACGACAGAACAGGCGATTCCTGTAACGTCATGGGGCTCACCGCATGATGATTCGGGAGCACGATGGTAAACGTGGTGCCGCGTCCCTCCTCACTCTCGACGTCGATTCGGCCACGATGCCCCTCAACAATCGCATGGACAATGGCCAGACCCAACCCCGTGCCTTCATCCCTGGTGGTAAAGAAGGGATCGAAAATCCTCGAACGCTGCGCCGCAGGGATGCCGATACCCGTATCCGACACCGAGAGACAGATACCCGCTCCGCCGGATGCCGCCTCCGCAGTCGATCTCGCCGACAACGTCAAGGTTCCACCGTTCGGCATAGCGTGGATGCTGTTCAGAATCAAGTTGAGGAGCACTTGCTTCATCTGCCCGGCATCGCACCACATGTGGGATGCTAATGGATTGACATCCAGACGAATATCCACTCTGGCACCGGCGACGGCATGGGCGGCCAAAGTCAAGGCATTCAGCATCAGGGCTTCCGTCTCATGCCGTTCTCCATGAGAACAGTCTGGCTTGGTATAGAGCAGCAGGTTCGTGAGAAGACGATTCATCATGTGGACCGACGATGAGATATGCTCGGCATACCCGCGCAACGCCGGTGCGTCATGTAAATCGCGGCGCAGCATCGACGCGAACAGTTCGATACTACCGAGCGGGTTCCGAATTTCATGGGCGATCCGCCCGACCATTTCGCCCATGGCCGCGAGACGATTTCGGCGTTGCAGGCGATCCTCCAATTCTCGCATCGCCGTCACATCCTGAATCAATGCCAGGCTCCCGGCTTGGCGTCCATCGCTCGTCTGTAAGGCACGTTGAGAGAGTGACACGGCGGCACCCTGTTGCGTGGTCAGGGGATACACGTCGCCATCCAAATGCGCGTCTTTGAGGCACGTGGCCAAGGAACGTCCGATGATCTGTTCATGCGCCAATCCAAGCAGTTGTGTGCCTGCCTGGTTGCAGCGCGTAATGGTGCCGGTTTCATCCATGACGAGCAGGCCGGTCGACAGGGACTCCACAATCGCCGTCAAATGCTCGCGCAACTCTTCATTGATACCTAAGTTCTTTCGCAACGCCTCGTTGCGGTCGGCAAGTTCGACGTCGAGCTGCTCTAAGCGAGATGTCAATGTCTGATAGGACTGTTGCAAGGTCGCCGCCGCATCGTCGAAGCTCCGAAAGGCTTCGTGCAGCAAATTGCTATCCATGCTTACCGGAACCGGATGTCCATTCATTACATCATCCTCCTTCCTTGTCGGTGGTGACGCGGATACTGGCATGTATCGCTTCCGCTGCCAGATACAGGAGTGGATCGCCAGTCCCTGCGCCGGGCATCAGGACCGCGCGCACCGGACCATGCAACTTCTGCGTGGCGAGATTTCTGACGATCTGCAAACGCGCCCATTCGGCCTGATCCGGCGCCGGATTTGACGCCAGAATCTTTTGATACAGGTCCACCGCCTGCTGATGTTTTTTGAGGGCGGTCAAGAGATCCGCGAACAGGAGGCGATCCTCTTGCGACTGCATAAATTTGTGGCGGGCGGATTCTTCGAATGCCGACACGGCCTCAGCCGGTTGATGATCGGCGGCCAGCGTTCTCGCCAAGGTCAGTTGCATCCACCCTCGCTCCTGCGCCTTGGAGTGCGTCCGCAACCACTGCCGCATCAGCCTGATCGCGCCGGGACGGTCGCCTTGCTCAAGCATGGCCGTGGTCAATTGCCGCAACACCGGCATCGTCTGTGGACTCTGCGGATATTGAAGGCGAATGTTCTCAAACACGTTCCGAGCAGCGGCGAACATCCGCTGATCCACATAACTTTCGCCAAGACCGATGAGCGCCGCCTCGTGAAGCGTGGTCGCCTTTCGATCCCGCACCAGCAATTGATAGAGGCGCGATGCTTGGCTGGAG
>JBDSKU010000085.1:0-2989 GCA_039916745.1 Nitrospiraceae bacterium | reverse complement strand
GATTCGTTGCCGGTCCCTGGAGGAAGGTCGACAAACAAAAAATTCAGATCCTGCCACTCGACACCGCCCAAGAGCTGGTTGATGAACTCGTACTTGTACGCATCGCGCCAGATGATCGGATCGTCAGAATTCTGCAATAAGAAAGACATCGATGCAATCTTGAGGTTGTACGCCTGGAAGGGAATGATTCCGCCCGAGCTGCTGATCTTGAGCTTCTGCCCTTCGGCCCCCACCATCTTCGGGATGTTCGGTCCATGAATGTCCATGTCGCAGATACCGACATGCCATCCCTTGAGCGCCAGACTCACGGCGAGGTTGGTCGTACAGGTGCTCTTCCCGACGCCACCCTTGTTGCTCATGACGAGCACTTTGTACTCGATCCGCTCCATCCGCTTGGCTACCAGCCAGCGACTGTGCCCTTCCTTATCTTTCTGGCAGGTTTCATTTTCGTCGCAGATCGCACAGGCCCACATATAGATGCAGGCATCGCTGTCGCCGGAACTAGGAGGCTGAATGACATTCAATTCACGAGCCATGTATCTTCCTTCTGTAAAACGTTACGCCCGATCTGCGTTTTTTATTATCGCTGGCGCCCTGTCGGTACACCGACATAGTCGCCCTCTCCCACGCTGGAGAGTCCAGTCGCTTTCCCGTTTCCCGCCGCTGCGGTCACCACAGCCGGCACCGCCGACTCTTCCGGCTTCTTCTTGTTGAAGAAGCCCGCGCTCACAATGCCGACTTCGTAGAAGATATACATCGGCAGGGCCATGAGACATTGATTGAACGGATCGGGCGTCGGGGTGAGAATTGCGGCGAAAACGAATGACCCAAGAAACGCCCACTTCCGATATCGCTTGAGAAACGGTGCATCAACCCACCCGAGTTTTGCCATGAGGGTAATTGCGAGTGGCACCTCGAAGATCAGCCCGAATACCATCAGGAACCACAGGGCAAATCCGACATATTGCGCGATGGAAATTTGGGGGATAAAACCGGCGTTGACGCCATAGGACAGCAAAAAGTTCAGTGCGAACGGCAGGACAAAGAAAAATGAAAACCCGACCCCCACGTAAAACGCCAGGGCGCTCAACAGCACAAATGGCGCAACAAACCGCCGTTCCTGGGCATGGAGGCCCGGTACGACGAACTGCCACACTTCCAAGAGAATGTACGGGGTCGCCGCAACGAGCGCAAAGAGCCCGGCCACCTTCACGTTTTGCCACAACGCTTCTGCCGGCGCGAGAAATACGAATGGAACGGTCGGCAGATCGGTCGGCACCCACGAAAGGGAACCGGGCACAAACATGTTCTGAAGGGGGATACGAAGCCACTGCACCAGCGTATCGGCATAAAAAAATGTGCCGACAAACACCAACGCGGTGATGATCACCGCGCGAGTCAGCCGAACCTGGAGCTCCACGAGGTGCTCCATCACCGGCATTTTCTTATCTTCCAGCGGCTTAAAGATCGTGTCTTGCAGCCACTGGTTGAGTGAATTCAAACCGTCGGACATACGAACCGTTCATCCGATGGCTGGCCGTGACCGCTCGGATACCGAGCAATCACGGCCAGCGTCAGGCCTGTTACTTGGGATTGACTGCGACAAACAAGCTATTGCCCTGCCGGCTCAACAGCAGGACCGCCAACTCGTCTTTCTTCAATTTGCTCGAAGCTTTCTGGTAGTCATCAAGGGTCTTCACAACTTCGTGGTTCACTTCCTGAATCACGTCGCCGCGCTGCAAGCCTGCCGCTTCCGCAGAGCCGCCAGTTTCGACCGACGTCACGGCTACACCGGTCATCTTCGCCGGGATATTCAATTGACTCATCGTGGCTGCATCCAATGCCTGGACCCGAATAGAGGCCAGAACATTATCCGGCAGCTTCGCCGTCTCAACCGGTTCCTTGGGAGCCGATGACTCCTTCTTCGCCAACACTTCATCTGTCGGTCGTTCCGCCACCTTCACGGAGATAGCCTGCTCCTTGCCATCTCGCAATACCGTTACCTGCGCATCCTTGCCGACCATCGTCCGTGCGACGAGGTTCCGCAACTGACTCACGTTTTGCACTTCTTTCCCGTTGAACGCGATCACCACATCGCCACGCTTCATACCCGCAGCATGGGACGGGCCGTTCTCATTCACATCGCTGATCAGGACCCCTTTGCGCTGCTCAGGCAACTTGAACGACTTGGCCAACGCCGGTGTGATTTCTTGAATGGCGACGCCCATCCAGCCGCGCACGACTTTTCCGGTCTTCTGCAGGCTATCGACAATGTCCAGGGCAATGCTGCTGGGAATGGCAAACCCAATTCCCTCCGAGCCGCCGGTCCTTGAAAAAATAGCCGTATTAATCCCCATGAGTTCGCCGTTCATATTGACCAACGCCCCGCCGGAGTTGCCCGGATTAATCGCGGCGTCGGTCTGGATGAAGTCTTCGTAATCTGCAATACCGACATTCCCGCGGCCTAACGCGCTAATGATGCCCAGGGTGACGGTGGAACTCAGTCCAAACGGACTGCCTACGGCTAACACAATATCGCCGACCTGTAACTTGTCATAGTCAGCCCACTTTAATGATGGGAGATCCTTCGCATCGATTTTGACCACAGCCAAGTCCGTCTTCGGGTCAGTCCCCACGACTTTGGCGGTGAATTCACGCCGATCGCTGAGCGTGACGGTAATCTGCGTGGCGCCTTCGACAACGTGATTGTTGGTGACGATAAATCCGTTCGAATCAAAAATGACGCCGGATCCTGCGCTTTGATCAGGACGTCCGTGCCCTCCACCCGGAGGCATCGGCGGAGGCGTTGGGAGTTCGCCCTCTGGGGCTTCTTCACCAGGAGGTCCGCCAAATGGGCCTGGCGGCAACGGCGATTTCCGACCTCGTCCCCTGGCTTCGCCTCCCCCAGTCACCGCAATATTCACCACGGCCGGGGTCACCTTTTTGACGATCTCTGAAAATCCCTGTGTCAGCCCGGCTGGAACCCCGG
>JBDSKU010000084.1:0-12730 GCA_039916745.1 Nitrospiraceae bacterium | reverse complement strand
TGGCCGATCGTTGGTGCTCCACCACTGTCACGACATATTCTTGGTTGAAATCTGCGCGTGGATGCCCCGTCATAAGTATGCGTTGCCCGGCCTGTAATTGCGGATAGGTCGACTCTCCCCGGCATTGTTGCGCCTCGGCGATGCGGGCGGCCAATCGGATGTTCGCCTGAGCCAGGGCATCGGCCTTCGTCTCCACACCGGCAGGAAATATCCGCTCCGTCAAATCTCCGAAGATCGGCGACTGGGCGTTGGCGGTCAGGTCAGCCGTCGGAGTTTTCCAGTTGTAGTCGCCGGCTTGTACGTGCCCGCTATGCAGGGATTGTCCCCGGCTAAAAGAGGATATGGAGGGAATGGAGGCCGTGGCGAAGACCAGTTTTCCCGAAGGCAAAAATGGAAATCCTGCATTGCCATCGCTGAAGACCACTCTGTCGCCATTCGGAGATGTCTCGAAGTGATAATGAATACCGGCTTCCTCCAGCAGTCTTGAGATGAACGCGAAATCGCTCTCTTGATACTGCACGGTTAGTTCTCGGGGAGGGGACGCAGCGGCCACGCGAAATTCCACGTTCGTGACGCCTGCTTCATTCAATAGCATCTTGACGACGTCAAGCACCGTCATCCCATTGAATGTCCGGCTCGTACTGCGGTATTTCAGGCGAGTCAGACTTGGAATCAGCCGAAGCCGATAGTGCCCTTGTACAGTGGGAGACTCCAGCTGTTCGATACTGTCGACCATGCCGCTGACAATTCGGCCTGGAGCCACAGCCGCCGTGAACGGCTGGCCGACCACCAGGGAAAAGTTGATCGCCTTATCATTGGCCGCGATCGTCAGGTCGAAGGTAAACGGTTCCGATATCGCTTCCTTCCCTGAAAATTGAACGACCGTTCCCTGCGCAAGGGTATCGAGAGCAGGGTTGCCGGCCGCGTGACTGACGTCCGGCAGGACTGCGCAGAGTCCCGCGAACAAGAATGGAAGGCAGCGATCATGCCACATGGGACTCTCCTGTGGTGAAGGGGACCTCAACTCTCTGTTGCGTGGGACGTGCGACGAACTCTCCGCACGAATCCGTCGCGCATCTTCACATTTATCGTACGGGATTGACCGGTTTCATGCCAGGACGGACCGGTTGCTTATCCTGCACTGCATCGAGTTTCTGCTGGATTGCATTGTCTTTGTGTTGAATCGAGTCGAGCTTATGCTGAACGGCTTTTTCCTTCATTTGGGTGCCGTCGACCTTGAATTGATTGGACGGGACCATTTCACCTGGGGGTGATGCGAAGAGTTGCGGTACATCGACTCCCAGCGACAGTCCCAGCATGGCGACAGTTGCCGCGAGGGTGATGGCTTGGGCTGTTTCAGCCACGTGGGAGACATTGCCGGTTCTGTTCTCTGTTCTGTTCTGCTCGGTCATGGGGCCCTCCTTGGTTGGAAATTAACTGCTTCTATCCATGCCTCAATCGCACGCATGTGGACATCCATCTTTATAGAAGGATCGGTCGGTACGTCGAGATGCTGCTCCGCGCAATATCGTGTCGTGACCGCATCCACGTCCAGCCACATCGGCATCGAAGCCTCATGGTCTGTCATGAGGCGGTCGACGGCCTGCTCGACCTCCGTTCGCATACCCGTATTGTTGCCGAGTCTCTGCCTGAGGACAGCCGCCATTTTCCCGAGGAGATCTAAATACCGGTCTACCGCGTCGATATAGGGTTGGGCACCTTGGGCATGGAGATATTCTTCCACCGTGCCTGCCGTTCCATAAGTGCCCTCTGTGTGCGGGTGTGGCGCCAACTCAGAAAACCATTCGTCGTCCTGGGCTGTAACGTGGCGGCCTAACGGATAAATTCGACAGACCAACGGGCGATCCGCATGGACCCCGCATCCTTCGGCGGTGAGAAAGACGCAGGCGCCGGCTGCAACCCGCTTCAAGGCAGTGCCGGCGGCGTCCGTGTATTGCGCGAGAAACTCTGTGGTTCCGATGCCTCTATTTTGAGCCAAACGCGCTACCTCGTAGGGATTCAGATGGATGATCTTGTCATGGCAACACCGGCTGCAGGCGTGACAGGTGTAGGAGAACGCGCTGTCACGCGCATAACGCGTCTCCTGCGACCGGACTATCGGAAGATTTCGCATCGCCTCCTCACACGCAAGACTCATATGTTGGAGCGACGAGGACCTGTCGCTCAGTAGCCCTGTCGACAAGAACGTACCCGTTACGGTGCCAACATGCTATCGATCGCCGCGGTCTTCGTTCTATGATTGAGCAGTTCGATTTGCTGGAAGACAAACTCCACCGTCTCCGTCGGCGGAAGGGAAGCGGCCGCTCCCAGTGTTTCTGAGTTATGCGCAATGGATGCCACGAAGGCGTTCGTCAGCTTGATCGTATGGTCAAGCACCTGTATGCCGTTTGGGTCAACTGAAAAGAAATCGATCACCACCGACGTCAACGACTCATTCGTCGTTAGGGCAGTAAACAGTTGTGTCGAAGAAGCTCCCCACACCTTCTTGATCCTGATCGGTTTGTGCATGCGCTTGCCCGTAGCCATACCGCTTGAGGCGTCTCGTGGACTTACTACGCTGTAGTCAAAGATGATCCCGGCGATCTTACCTTCGAATCCCTTCCGAACGACCTCACCATTGAACGGCCCTTGTTTCGCCCCGGTGATAGACACATAGAATTCAGGTGCAGCCTGCGCAACGCTCGTCGCCAATAGCACGAACATGAATCCTGCGAGTGCGAGTCTGGCTATCTTCATCACGTTCATCATCGACCTCCTTGGTTAGTGCAATTTGCCGAACACTTCCTCGAATCCTGCTACCGAACCGGGATCGGTCCCGTTGACGGCCCACCACCAGGAGAAGGCAGAGGTGTCGGTCCCTTGGGTGCCGTCCCGCCGAATGGCACTGGCCCTGTGCCTCCTCCACCGGTCTTTGGGCCAGTGAAGACGCCGCCAGAACTCTGAGGTGCTGGAGCGCAGGGTCCATCGATACATTCAGGGCCCGCTTTCATCTGTGGTTTGAGTTCCATGGGCTGGCCACCGCCGATGCCGCCGCCGCGGTTACAGGGACAGACTTCCCCTTGCATACAACGCATCGCCGCGCATTTCTGGTCATTCACCTCGTTACGGGCGAGATCGCCCGCCTGCATCATGCAGGACATGGCGCTGGGGATCGGTCCGGCGGCTTGGGAGGGATCGAACAGCGCAATCGTCGGATTCGGCGTGGGGGAGGGGCTTCCAGGAGTCCGAACGCCGCCCATTCCGGCACCCGGCTGCCGCATCGTCATGTCTGATCCCATGGTGCATTGATAGAGCGCCTTCGCGCGGGCTGCCGCGTTGGAGCCTTTGCCGCCGCAGCTCCCGCCTGGATTCATCGGATCGTTTATGGTGCGACCCTGATTGGCCTGAGGGTCGGTGGTGACCCGACCTTCGCGTTGCTTCATATAGGCCTCATTACCAGCTTCGGTCCCAAGCTCGTTGTTGTTCAGTGCGCTTTTCTCCTGCAGTATCTGTAGGACCCCTCTGCCGAGATCCGAACCGCCCGTACTGGCAAGCGGCGCGACATCGGAGACCACTGGCGGCGTCTTGTCGAAGACGGCGACCACCACGCTGACCACGACATCTGCCACCTTACCGGCGGCATCCTTGAATTTCTCCCACTTTCCAGGCTCGCTCGTGGTTGTGGGCTTGGTTGTCGTCTCAGTTCCTTCGGCCCCGCCGGCCTCATCGCTCAGTGCGCAGAATTTATCTCGAATGCCGGGCTGTTGCGAGGCCTGCTTCGTCAAATCTGCTCCCGCTGTCCGGGGATCCGGCATCATCCCCGCGATCGCTCTCGACATGCAGGCGAACTGACCGCGAACACCGGAGGCCTTCACACTATCGAGGACACAGGCCACGCCGCTTGTCGGAATCCCCCCCGGTGGCGCCATCATGGCACCAGAACTACCTTTGCCGTCGCTTCCTGCGGCATCCTGGCAGACAAATCCCGTGGCGGACATGTCAAGGAGCATGCAAGAGCCTCGGCCGAAGTTATCCAGCCGTTGCATGGACCACAGGACGCGATCCATTCCATCTAGGAGTCCACTCTGCACCATCATCCCGCGCCGAAAGTCATACATCCACAAACCGAGTTCGCTGCGTGGATACCCGGCCATCATCGGTTGGATCTGTCTATAATCGATGTTCACCATCGGCAACCACCAACTTTGGCCCGTGTACTGAAGTTGGTCGAACGTCTGCATCCCCAAGTTCATTACGCCCATCACGGCAAGCTGTGCCTGTTGGGGCGGCAAAAGGGTCACCGCGCGATGGACATACATCGCCAAGGCGAACTCCAGTCCGCGTGCGCCTTCACGTGTCAAACAGAGCGAGCGATCCTGGAATTGGCCCATGAAGCGCGTCGCGTCGCCATACTTCTTGAGTGCGACCGCCTGGATCGTGTTTTTCACCAGTACCTCGAATCCGAGGTTCCCCTGACAGCTCGGGTCTGTGAGCGTGGCCGGCGCCGCTTGGATTGGATAGTAGAACGCCGCCCGTTTCCAGGTGACGTCCCACAAGGCGTCCCACGTTTGCGGCATGCCGGGCATCGGCATGCCTTGAGGCAAGGTCTGGAGCGGACGACCTTGCAGCGGCGTACGCGCCCCAGGTACGGCACGGCTCTCCACGCTGCCCGCGTCGTCTGTCGCCATTCCCTGCGCGATCGATCGTTTTTTTTCAGGCGGAAGCGATTGGTAGGCCTCAGACTCGCCGGAGGGAATGGCCGAGTCTGCCTCCGCCGCAAATAGGCTTGGAGTGCCACCAGCGAAGAGCGCAAGGAGCAGGCCCGCGCTGCCGATGAACGAGACCGATCGAATGTGTCGGTTCATGATTGGCTCCTTGTCAAAATTGTGTGCCATACATATCATGATCGATGCGCTCCGGCACTACCGGGCCAGGGGTCATCGTAGGGCTTCAACGATATAGACCATAGGTAGTAAATGCGGCCCAATAAAACGGGTGCGGATAGGTGGCTCGCACTTTGGTCTGGGCAAGCCGGAGCGCATCCGCCGGCGGCCGAGTGGCCAACTCCCGATAGAATTCGTCCATCAGTAGCGACGACGCCTGATCGTCGACTTGCCAGAGGGTGGCGAGCAGCTGTGGCGCGCCGGCGTACATGAAGGCGCGGGTCAGGCCGATCAGTTCATCTCCTGCTGCAAGCTTTCCTCGTCCGGTCTCGCAGGCGCTGAGGACAACGAGGCTGCCCGGCAAGGTGAGTCCGAAGATTTCACCAGCAGTGAGCGCGCCGTCCTGTCCTTCTCCAGGAGCCAACATCACCGCCGAGTCCAGCGGTCGATCCTGCTTAAAGGAGGCATGTGCCGCAAAATGGAGGACCTTTGCGTCCAGCGCGCGGTTTCGCGCGTGCGTCTCTGTGGCTTCGCCTCGGCGCAGCAAGACGGCGGCCGGCACGCGCGCGTGAATGGCTGTGCCTTCCTGATCCGCGTACGGCAAGTCGAATTGTGCATCGCCCAGGTCCGGATTGGCGAAGACGACGGTTGCGCCTTGCCGCGCGCGTGGCTTCTTTTCCAGATAGGTCAGCACGGTGGCGCTTGGCACCGTGAGCAGCGTGACGCGATCCAGCACATAGCCGGTCCCATCGTGCAGCGCTGTGAACGGCAAGTAGTGCAGGGGACCGTGGGGGAGAATATAGAGGACGGATTTGCTCAGGACGCCAGCCGGAGCGGCCACGAGATCGTGATACAGTTCGCGGCCGCGTGCGTGAATTTCTTGGAGTGCCGCAGCGCCCTGTTTGCCTGGTCCTTCCAACAGACCACGGAACTGTTGGACTTGCTCGGCCAGCTTCTCACGTCCGATGGGTTTGACCCATGCGGTTAAACGGCCGTCCTGCAGGAGCATCAGCGTGGTCTTTTCTTCGCTGACGAAATAGGCCAGGACGGCGGCGTCGCGACCGGCGACGGACTGGATATCGGCAATCGTCGCTGTCTGAACCGCCGCTAACGAATCGAACTCGGCGGTGGCGGCCGTCTTCGTCCCTTCTTTGACTGAGGTTGTCGTCACCTTCGTGTCGTCTTTGACTGTCTTGATCCCACGCAATGTGCCGTGTATCGCGGTCACCACTTCACGGGGGACGTTCCCTTCCTGAACCAGCATTTCTATCTCAGCTTGTTTCTGGATGGCGGCTTGGTAGCGGTTGGTATCGATGGCGTTTCCCAGATGCCGCAGGTTTCCAGCCAGGAGATCGACGAACGCGCGGGATCGGGCCCGCTCCATGTATTGCCAGGCGTCCTCAAGCTGGCCGCCCTCGATGAGCAATGGCACGAGCCGCTTATAGACGATTTCCTTCTCCAGTAAAAACTCAATGCGTTTGCCCTCGCTCCCCAATGAACTACGCTCGCGTTCGATCAGTTCAATGGCCGCTTTATACTGAGGAATGGCCTCTGGCCGCCGATTCAAGCGTTCATAGGCATAGCCCAACTCCGAATGAAAGGCGATCCGTTCGTGCTCATTCAGAAAAGCCGGCAACCCATTCAATTGTTTTCCAAATAATGCCTGTATCGTTGCGGCATCCCGGTTGGACTTGATGGCGCCTGAGACGGCTCTGGAAATGGCGCCTGTTGGATCGCTCAGAAAGACGACAGGCATCCACACGATACCAGTCACAACTTGCCAGGCACTGAGCGATTCCGCCTCGCGCGCGGTTTCCAGTTTGGTCTTCTCCTCTGCCTCATATTCGCTGATCGCCTGGAGCATCTCTTCCAAGTTTCTCACGCCCTCTTGCAATCGATTGAAATGGAGATGCGCCAGGCCAGCCCGAAAGTGCAGGGGAGCGCTGTCGCGCGGCTGTGGCTTGGATTCTCTGCGTTCCTCTACTAAGGCTGCTTGAGCCGCGTCGCGCACACTCCGCCACCATTGCTCGTCGTCGACCTGACCTTTCAGAAGCCAGAGTCGATCGAGGACCCGCAAACTCCCGGCATACCTGTTCTCTGGTAAACCGTTCTTCAACAGGCTTTGCCACAGCTTGAACTCACTGCCCGTCATTTCAGGGTCTTCGGGACTCGGCAGGCTGGCCGGCCCTTCCCCCAAGACCTTTGCCAGGAACGCCTTGCGCTCCCTGATGCGGGACAGGGCATTCGTGAAATCTTCCCGGGCGACGGTCAGCAGTAACTCAGCCGTAAACTTGGGATTGAACACGAAGGTGTAGAGGGCTCGGTGACGCGGAAAGAAATACCCGCTTGTCTGTTTGTTCACGTCGCTCCGGGATGTATGCCACCAGGCCCCACGATCTTCTTTCGGGCAGCATGTGATGCGGGTGCCCAAGGCGTCCGCTTCCCTGTTGAGCGCCGCTGCTTTATCGAAATTGACGGTGCGAAACGCATAGATTTCGGCGAGTTCGTCTAATGCGAAGAAGAGGGCGAGCTGATTGGTGGTCGCAGATGAGGTGACTGAGCCCTCGTGTTGTACGGTGCGTAGGGTCTCAATCAAGCGCGTCAGTGTGCGCGCATACTCATCATCGTATTTAATGAGTTCGGCGACGCGGCTTTGATGCGCCGAGCGAGCGGCCAGCGCGGGATCATGGATCCCGACGCGGTGACCGGCACAGCCGGTCAGTATGTCGCCGACGACAAGGATGACGAAGAGGAGAAGGATCGATCTCATCATGGCCACAGGGTTACCGTTCACGAGATGCCTGTTCGAGTCTGGGGAGGAGCGTGATGCTGAGATTGATGTAGCACTCGGTCAGCAGCGCACGATATCCATTCAGCAACGGTTCATACAGACCTGTGCCGGCTTCACGTTCATAGCCTGTCAGGTTCTCTACGTCCGTTGACTCCATTTGCTGCGTCAATATCCAGGAAGGCACGCGTGGATAATCCTCGACCGTCGTATCCAATGATCCTTCCCAGACTATCTTTAAGTTTTGGGTGTCGACGATTACGAGATGCACGGCTAACGATGCGACAGATGGTTGAATGTGCTTGGCGAGTGCGTCTTTAGACTGCCAATTGCCGATGTCCTGGAAGGTGACTGTACTCGGTACCAAAACCTGTGCCTTTGTCACAATGCCCATAATTGCCAGCTTCGCACCGGCGCGCTTTGCGGCTGCGACGGTTGGAAATGCCGTCACCTGTAATCCTTGCTGCCGAAATCCTGCCAACAGGACATCAGTCGGAGGTACCACGACAGGACTAGGGTAGAAATACATCCAGCCCTCTCCGCAGCGAGGGACCGATTCCATACTCGGAGCAAACCCACTGAGGTTTCGCAAGGTCTGCACCACTCTAGTTTTCGTGCAGCCTTGCTCCTCTTTGCTTTGTATCGCGATTTCATCCGGGAGGGACACCAGAATGGGGACATCGCGTTTTGTCGGAGCCGTACGGACGACGAACAAGTCGATGAGACCGATGGGAATTTGGCGTAGTCTTGGAGAGGCAGAAGGAAAGTCGATGGTGCGAACCTCTTCAGACCACGTTGTACAGCCGGAGATGACCAGCGCGAGTACCGTGATTCCAGAGAGGAGAAGCCTTGTCATACCCTGACATCCTTTGCGAGAAAGACGAACGTCTGTGGATGCCCAACCAGTACGGGCCGTCAGGGACAACCGCAGCCCAAGTGAACGGCTGCGGTTGTGATCCTTGCGACGCAACTCGATGTGAGTCCTACGGCACCACGACGCCGTCGGGCACGCCTTTGGGACCTTGAATGAGCATGGAGATAGAATAATTGTATGTGACGTAGATTCCGCTTCCCATCCAAAACCCGACTTTGACGTGTGGCCGATCGGTGCCGACATGACTTTCGATGAGATACGCGTCGCCTTGATTGGCGTAGTAGGCATGGGAAACAAAGACCGTGGGAGTCTGACTCACGATCCACCCATTTTTCAGTCGGGTATTCAAATAGATCTGGTCGTTTCCCTTCGGTCCCCAAAACAGGTAGCCATGTTGACGGCCGACACTGTCCATATAATTATTGTACGCACTGACACCAGCGTTCACACCGTTGAATTGCTGAAGTACGACATCCGCCAAGCGTGTGATCTGCCGCAATTCCATCAAAGGAATGAAGCGAAAGGGCACCAGGTTGCTGTTGACAGTGCCCGCCGCTCTTTTGATGTAGACCGTCCCATTGAATGCGAGCACACCCGCCGCCTCCGGCACCGTCGCAAAGATCTGATTGTCGCTCCAGATCGCGCCGGCCGGGGCAATCAGATCTTTTCCAGGAGCAATCACAAAATGTACCTCTCCCCCCGTTCCAAAGCCACTGCCAGAAATCATGACCGGATCGCCGGGCTGCCCTTGCGTCACATTAATTGAGGCAATCGCAGGGTTCGGCATGACGGTCTGTGGACCCGCGGTCGTTCCAGCACTCTGAAGCGCTTGCGACGAGGAGGAGGTGGTCGCTGGTGGAATGATCGCACCGGGCTGGCGCATCGTCCCGGCATCCAACGGCTGCTGCATGGCGCCGATCATCTGTTCGCCACGCAGCCCGCGTGTGGCGACATCGCCTTCCGCTGGAGGGCTCCCAGCCCCGGATGTTTCCTCAGGCTCGTCGAGTCCTCTGGGCCGGATTTGCCCGCCCATCCGGCTTCGCAATTGATCGAGCTGCGGTTGAATCTGCGACATCATCGCGGCTCGCCGATCCATCTGTTGCCGGTCAAACTGTGCCTTGTGCTGCTGGAACGTCGCTGCCATCTGGTTGGCCGCTTGTGCGGCTGCTTGCTGCTGTTCCTGTGCGCTGGGCTGCTTCTGCTGCGCGGCCATCGCCTGGACGGCCTGCTGTACGGTTGCCTGATTGACCGGGGGATGTTGGACGTTGACCATGCCAGACGCACGACCGCCCTGCGCCGGTGGCGCTGGTTGGGCGAGACGAATCTGCAGGCCCCAGAGCACACTCTTCTGCACCTCCTGCGCCGTGACATTATAGGTCAGGCGAACTTGTCCCGACCCCTGCTGGCTGATCGGCTGCAGGGCCGGTCCCTGTAACGTCACGATCACCGGCGCGCCCTGGCTTTGCACTTCCACGACCACCTGCCCCGGCTGCGTCACGGCAAACCCGAATGAATCCCTCTCCGGTCCCTGTACGTCAAACTTCTGAGGATAGGCCGGCAGCTGTGCATTCGGCTGGCCCGGCGCGCCTGGTTGGCCGGGATTCCCCTGCGGCAGCCCGCGGCTCTCGACCTCACCGGACTGTTCCTCCACAGCCATTGCCCGCACCCTCGGTCGAACCTCTGACCGGACCGCTCCTACCGCCTCGGTTTCCAGAGCCGAAATAGCCGAATCTGTTTCCGCTGCATACGTGACCGGATGTGACCAGCCGAACAGTGCAATGAATAGGCCCACCATACCAATGATCGACAGGCGTTGTGATTGACGGGTCATAAGAGTCTCCTTGACCAGATTAATGTGATTTGGCATATGTCCTACGGCATCACCACACCGTCAGGGATGCCTTTCGGACCCATGATTCGTACGACGTACGTGTAGAACGTGTACTTGTAGCCTCCGAAAGCGGCCGGAAGCCACCAATGCACCTTTATGTAGGGCGAATCGGTCCCACGCCGACTATCGATCGCATACGCATTGCCGTCACACATACCGTTGCCCCATGCCACCGCACAAGTCACCCCCACATCATCCACCAACCAGGCATTCTTCAGACGGGTTGTCATGAAGAACTCGTCATCGTCTTTAAATCCCCAGAAGGGGTTGCCGTTTCCATGTGCGATGGTCGTCGGGCGGTAGGGTGACTCCTGATCGACCGGGAACTTCAGTCGCCGATCAGTGGTCCATCGTACCTCGCGCAATTCCAGGGCGGGATTGAATCGCCACGGCACGAGATTCGATTTGACCTGATCCGATCCCCGCACCACGTATATAATCCCACCGTAGGTGAGTACCCCGGCAATGTCCGGCACCGTGACGAAGATTTGCGTATCAGTCCACACCTGCACAGGTGCGACGAGATCCTTTCCTGGATTCACGATCACGTGCACTTCACCGCCACCATTCGAAAAACCAGAGCCATTGATCAGGACTGGATCGCCCGGCTGTCCTTGCGTCACGCTGAGCGAGGCAATCGCAGGGTTGGGCAGGACCGACTGCGGACCGGGTGTCGAGCCCACGCCTTGAATGGGCTGCGCAGAAGAGGCCGTCGCCGGTGGAACAATCGCCCCGAGTTTTTGCCCTGTCGTCGTATCCAAGGGCTGCTTCGTGATACCCATCAACTGGTCACCACGCAACGCGCGCGTGCCGATTTCTCCTTCTTGTGACACACCGGCTTCCGCTGGTGTGTCCTCGCGTTCTTCAAGACCTCTCGGTCTAATCTGTCCACCCATCCGGTTTCGCAACTGATCGAGTTGTGGCTGGATCTGCGCGTGGAGCGCGCCCCGCCGATCGAGCTGCTGCCGGTCGAATTGAGCCTTGCGCTGTTGAAACGCTTGCTCCGTTTGCGCTGCAGCTTGCGCGGAGGCCTGTTGTTGTTCTTGTGGGCTAGGTTGCTTCTGCTGCGTCGCTATCGCTTGGACGGCCTGTTGAACCACCGCTTGATTCACGGGTGGATGTTGCACCATGACGGCGCCGCTCGCGCGGCCTCCGAGCTGAGGCGATGCGGGGTGTGCGAGTCTGATCTGTACGCCCCACAGCACACCCTTCTGTACATCTTGAGGCGTAACGGTATAGGTCAGCCGCACCTGGCCCGCTCCCTGCTGGCTGATCGGCTGCGGGACTGGTCCTTGTAACGTCAGGATCACGGGCGCCCCCTGTGCCTGCACATCGACGATAACAACCCCAGGCTGCGTGACAGCAAAGCCAAATGAATCAGATTCCGGCCCCTGCACGTCGAACTTCTGTGGCCATGTTGGCGCTTGTGCAGTCGGCTGGCCCGGCGCACTGGGTTGCGCTGAATTGCCCGGCATCATCGGCCGTTGCAGCTGCGGTATCCCGCGGCTCTCAACCTCGCCCGGTTGGTCAGTGGCCATTCCCTGGGCAAGCGATCGCTTCTTTTCAGGCGGAAGCGATTGGTGCGCTTCGGACTCGCCGGACGGAATCGTCGGCTCTGCCGCCCCAGCGAGTGTGCCCGGTACTTCGCTTACAAGCAGCGCCATAAGCACACCAGCGGGGCCGATGAATCCAAGACATCGAGTCTGACAAGTCATGATAGTCTCCTTCATAAATCTTCCCTCCACTCGTCCGTCGTCCTACGGCACCACCACGCCGTCTGGCACGCCGCGGGGACCGACGATCCTGACCCCGAAGAAATAGGACGAACTATGAAATGCGTCGTACCACCAGCGCATGTTCACAAACGGAGTATCGGTGCCTGGGCGAAGGTCTGCCACATATACTCCCCCACAGGCGCCAAACAGACAATTTGCCGTTGTGCTCCATGCACCTTGCACGACCCACCCGTTCTTGAGCCGGGTGGATGGAAACAACACATCGTTACCAGCTGCCCCGCCCATGGAAAGGAACGTGGTATTCGGATGGTAGATATCCCGATACGCGGTTTCTGCAATGCCTGGTTGCACCAGCACCATATCGTTCGTCCAGCGAATCTCTCGTGTTTCCTGCGCAGGCACAAAGCGGAACGGAACCTCATTGCTTCTCACTGCCCCGATCGAGACATAGACCTTGCCGTCGAACTGGAGAAATCCCGATTGGTCGGGAACATCCACTACGATCATCGCATCGGACCAGGCTTCAACCCGCCCACTAAATAGCGCGTTGGACCCCAC
>JBDSKU010000083.1:0-5639 GCA_039916745.1 Nitrospiraceae bacterium | reverse complement strand
CCTCTTCGACGAGCGCCGCGTTCTGCTGTGTCGTCTCGTCCATTTGCATGATCGCCTTGTTCACCTGGTCGATCCCGCTGGCCTGCTCCTGCGAGGCCGCCGTGATCTCGGCAATGATGTCGGTCACCCGCTTCACCGAGCCCACGATCTCCGCCAACGTCTTGCCGGACTGATCGACTAGCTCACTGCCGTCTGTGACCCGCTGAATGGACTCGTTGATCAGACCCTTGATCTCCTTCGCGGCGGTTGCCGATCTCTGTGCCAGATTGCGGACTTCCGCGGCCACCACGGCAAACCCGCGCCCATGTTCCCCTGCCCGCGCTGCTTCCACTGCGGCATTCAACGCCAAAAGATTCGTTTGGAAGGCGATCTCGTCGATCACCGTGATGATGTCGGCGATCTTCTTGCTGCTCTTGTTGATTTCTCCCATCGCCTCCACGGCTTTGGTCGTGACCGCCCCGCCCTTCTCCGCCACATCGCGGGCGGCAATGGCCAATTGATTCGCCTGCTTGGTATTGTCAGCATTCTGCTTTACGGTGGAGGTCATCTGCTCCATCGCCGAGGAAGTCTCTTCCAGCGAGGAGGCCTGTTCGCTTGTCCGCTGCGAGAGGTCCTCGTTGCCGCGAGTGATCTCCTCGACGCCGGTAGTGACGCTCTCCGCTGCACTGCGAACCGCCGTCAACGTGTTGGTGAGGTTCCTCATGGCCGTGTTCACACTGACCTTGATCTGCTCAAGATCGCCCTCACAGGCGTTCGTCATCTGCTCCCTCAGATCCCCTCTCTCCAGGTTCCCCAACACCCGCTTTGCATCGAGCATGAATTGCTCCATCTTCGCCATCTGCTCCCGCTCCTTCATCACATTCGCCTGGAGCTGGGCCCCCATCTCGTTAAAAGATTGAGCCAACAATCCCACTTCGTCCTGAGTCGTCACGGCAGCACGAGTTTCCAGTTTTCCCTGAGCAATCTGCTGGACGGCATCGGAAAGATGTTTCAAGGGAAGGATGACCAGGCTGCGCAGGAGCAAAAACAGGATCCCGGCGAGCAAGACGGCGCCCAGCGCCCCGACGGCATAGAGCACGTTGGTCTTGTGATCGAGCTCGCGCAGCGCCTTCTCCATCGGTATTTGAACCGAGACCGCGCCGACCATGTCGCCCATCTTTTTATCGGTATGGCACCCGATGCAGGCTTGGCTGGTGATGATGTCAGGGGTCATGCGGCGGAACATCATGGCACCCTTGACCGACTCCGTACGGATCGATTCGGTCGCACCGGCCTCGAGCGCGCGGAGGCCTTCTTCTTCAAACGCGTCCTGGGCGCTGTTCGCAGGATTCAGCGGCGTCTTACTGATGACCCGCGCCCGATAGAACCCGAGCTGACTAAGCTCTTCCGAGATTTCCCTTGTAGCCGTTGCAGGGAGAGGGACGGTATCGGGCGCACTGTGCTCTTGCCCCACCTTCATGACCCCCTGGCCCGCGCCCTTGATCTTCGCCACATACTGGCTGGCAAGGTATGCGCGCGTAACCTCGATTGTCTTCTGGATGATCGTGCCTCGCTCCTGAAGGCGGTTCTGCAAGTCGACGCGCATTCCGTCGGCCAGCCAATAAGTGAGGAGGCCCATGCCGATGAGGATGACCGGAATCGTGAGCGAGATGGTCTTCGCTGCCAAGCGGAGTTTTACCCATAGACTATTCATGAATGCCTCCGGGAATGATGGGGGTTAAAAGATATATTTAACGCTACTCCTATTCGCACGCCGTGCATTGACATGAACCTCTCATCAAAGAAGTGGTTTCTGGACAAACATTTCCCCCGGCAGCTAAGAGCAGTTCTCGCTGTTAGGTCTCTATCGACCGGGCACGTCCATTTCTTGACAGGTACCGACCTCCGCCTCGTGCCCATCTCGTTTTTCAGCTGGTCTCGCATTTGACGTCTTCTGTCTTCTAGAATTCTTCGAACTCGTTGTCTTTCTGCCTGGAATCCTTGCCATTGCCTGATGCGACCCCAGTTAATTCCTGGCCGGCGCCCGCCTTCGACGTCGCCGCAGGCTTCCTGAACAGCGGTTTCTTCCCCAATCCTCCAGACGGGGCGCTGGGCCTATGCGCCGCAGGAATCGTGCGAAGCCGCTGGCTCTGTTCCTCTCCGGTCTGCGCTAGCTTAAAGGACGCCACCTGGCCCATGAGCTCCCTGGCCTGTTCCTTCATCGACTGGCTCGCCGACGTGGCCTCCTCTACCAACGCCGCATTCTGCTGCGTCGTCTCGTCCATCTGCATGATCGCCTTGTTCACCTGATCGATCCCGCTGGCCTGCTCCTGCGAGGCCGCCGTGATCTCGGCAATGATGTCGGTCACCCGCTTCACCGAGCCCACAATCTCCTCCAGCGTCTTGCCGGACTGATCCACCAGCTCGCTCCCGTCCGTGACTCGCTGCACGGACTCGTTGATCAAGCCCTTAATCTCCTTCGCGGCAGTCGCGGACCGCTGCGCCAGATTGCGGACTTCCGCGGCCACCACGGCAAAGCCGCGTCCATGCTCCCCGGCCCTGGCCGCTTCGACCGCAGCATTCAACGCCAAAAGATTCGTCTGGAAGGCGATCTCGTCAATTACCGTAATGATGTCGGCGATCTTCTTGCTGCTCTTATTGATCTCGTCCATCGCGTCGATGGCTTTGGTCGTGACCGCCCCGCCCTTCTCGGCGACGTCGCGGGCGGCAATGGCCAACTGGTTCGCCTGCTTGGCATTGTCGGCGTTCTGCTTCACCGTGCTGGTCATCTCCTCCATCGCCGAGGAGGTCTCTTCCAGCGAGGAGGCCTGTTCGCTCGTCCGCTGCGAGAGGTCCTCGTTGCCCTTGGTGATCTGTTCCGCGCCGGTGCTCACGCTCTCGGCGGCGGTCCGCACGGTCATGAGGGTCGTCGTCAAATTCGTGATGGCCATATTGAGGCTGGCCTTGATCTGCGCGAGATTTCCGTCACAGGCGCTCGTCATCTGGTCCGTCAGATCCCCTTGGGCCAGGTTCTCCAGCACCCGCTTCGCTTCCACCATGAACTGTTCCGTCTTCGCCGCCTGCTCCCGCTCCTTCATCACATTCGCCTGCAGCTTTTCCCCCATCTCGTTGAACGATCTGGCCAACGTGCCCACCTCATCCTGCGTCGCGACCGACGAGCGTGCGCTCAAGTCGCCGCCGCCGAGGACCTGTGCCGCCGTGATCACGTTAGCCAGATTGCGGGACAAAAATCGGGCGATCAGCCAGCCCAGAAAGAGCCCAACCCCAATCGCTATCGCGGTACCAAGCGCCAGGGTGAACAACGCATTCGCCGCCGCCGCTCTCCCCTCATCATTCATGTCCTTGGCGACCTCTTTGACCGTGGCGATCAATTCGTTCAAGGCGATAATCGTCGCTTCCATTTTCGGCCCGGAGCTTTGGATTGATATCGTGCGTGCCTTGGCGCGTAACGCCTCCATTTCCGCCTTCGCCTGTGCGTTCCAGGATTGCTTCAGCGTCTCATTCACGAGGTCTGACGCCGTCACATACACCGCATAGGCATCACGAAACTTCTGGAGATCCTTCGCCTCATCTCTGCCGGTTTTCGATACCCGAAGAACCGTCGCCGCATAGGCTTCAAGCGGCTTCTTGACCGAGTTTGTGATTTCAGCATCTCGCTTCACAACCTTCTCAAATTCCTCTTTCGTGGGAGCGTCAAGCGCCAGGAAGTCATTGGTACGTGTCCGGTTGAGATTGCCCGCCACACTGGCAAGGTCCGTTCCGGCAACGGTGTAATCTTCATACACGATCCGCAAACTTTCACGAACGGACATCAACCCCTGCCCGGCAGTCCACCCCAGCACACACATGATGGCGCCCATCAGGGCAAAGCCCAGCATCAACTTCCACATCGTCTTCATATTCCCAAACCAGGTCAACATGTCCGATCCCTCCCCCTCCTGATTATCTGTTCATTAGCGATACTACGCTGGCACTGCTGGTTGGGTGCCCCCGCATCAAACTTCTCTAATACTGCCCTCTTCGTTCTCATGCCTCGTTTCCCTGCAGATGCCATTCGGGACGCGTCACTCGTTTCCCGGGTCGAAGCTTAGATGCGTTACGCGCTTGCGGCGGTCATTGCTTCATCCAATTCACCCTCGGCCAACAACCGATCGATATTCAAGAGAGCCACCAGCTTGTCCCCGGACTTCCCGACCCCGTTCAAGATGCTCACATCCACTTTGGCACCGAATTCCGGCGGAGCTTGAATGTCCTTCTCGCTGATGTTGAGGACGTCCGACACGGAATCCACCACCAGCCCCATGATGCGGTCCCGTACCACCACGACGACGATGACGGTGAACATCGTATACTCGATCGTCGGCATCCCGAACGTGGTCCGCAACTCGACAATTGGCACAATGGTGCCCCGGAGGTTCAGCACCCCTTTGATGTAGTCGGGCGTGTTGGGAATCTTGGTCACCGTCGTGTAGCCCTTGATTTCCTGCACCCGCAAAATATCGACGCCATAGAGTTCTTCGCCAAGTTGAAAGGTCAGGAACTGATTCCCGTCGGTATCGGCTCCGACCTGTTGCACGGATTCTTTCTTGACGGTCTCGACTGCTGTGGCCATAATTCCTCCTTAAAGTCTATCCACCGGTTCTCAGCCGTCAGCCCCGGGCTGATCGCTGACAACTGAATGCTCTGTTAATTAGGCTGCAACTGGTCCGCCTTGCCTCGCCAACTCCAACAGACCCCGGACATCCAGGATGAAGCCGACGGTGCCGTCGCCTAGAATCGTCGCCCCCGCGATCCCTTCGACCTTGCGGAAGTTCTGCTCCATGCTCTTGATCACCACCTGCTGCTGACCGAGAATTTCGTCCACCATCACGGCCACACGTTCTCCTTCTGTTTCCAGGATGAGGAGAATGGCCTTGGCCGGATCCTTGTACTCCGGCTCCAGATCGAATACCTCATAGAGGCGTATCATGGGATGATAGGTGCCTCGGACGTTCATGAGCTCGCCTTTGCCCACGACGGTCTTGACCGTGTCCGCTTTCGGCTGGATAGATTCCACGATGGAGAGCATGGGGAGGATATAGGTCTCGTGGCCGACCCGGATCGTCATGCCTTCGATGATGGCGAGCGTCAGCGGGAGCTTGAGCGTAAAAGTGGTGCCGATGCCGGTCGCCGTCTTGATGCTCACGGTCCCGCCCAGCGACTCGATGTTGCGCTTGACGACATCCATGCCGACGCCGCGGCCCGACACGTCTGTGACCTTTTCCGCCGTGGAAAACCCCGGTTTGAAGATGAGGGGCCAGATCTGATCGTCGGTGAGTTTGTCCTGCTCACTGATCAGTCCCGATTTCACCGCCTTGGCCAGAATCTTGTCCCGGTTCAGGCCTCGCCCATCGTCGGCCACCGTAATGCAGATGTTGCCGCCTTCATGGAACGCATTCAGGTGGATGGTGCCCTGTTCGTCCTTGCCGGCGGCGAGCCGTTCTTCGGGCCCTTCCAGACCGTGGTCGGCCGAGTTTCTGACCAGGTGCGTGAGCGGATCGGTGATGGACTCGATGACGGTCTTGTCCAGCTCGGTTTCCTCGCCGGAGAGGACGAGTTGAATCTTCTTGCCGGCTTTGCCCGACAGATCTCTGACCAGC
>JBDSKU010000082.1:0-5127 GCA_039916745.1 Nitrospiraceae bacterium | reverse complement strand
GTCGTAGATATGCCCTCACTGAACACAATCCTTGACGATACGATGCAGGTGCTCAAGGATATCGAGTGGACTGAAGAGTCGCATCTTGAATATCAGCTCCTCAACGAAAACGGCGAGCTGCTCGTAGATTCGTCGATACAGCAAGACGGCCACCTCAACCTCAAGCAGCTCGGGCTTTCTTCGGCCTCATTGGTGAGCATACACGCACGCGGATTCGTCGAGGAAACACATCTCCGTCGAGACGCCTCCGTCATTACCGCTTATGCGCAGCTCACCATCCCCCATGCCGACCCCATCTTACGGTGGGGCATCTTAATTCGTGTAGACCGGGACAGTATTCTTGCCCCCATTCGGTCGTTTCTCTGGAAACTGTCGTCCCTCTCGCTGCTGCTCCTCCTTCCATTAGTCGGTCTGGTGCTCTGGATGATCAAGGCCCGTCACGAAGAATGGAGCAGCGCGAAACGGGAATCTCAGCGCGCGATCGACGCGGAATCGACCCTGACGAAACGGACGGAGGCCCTTCATGCCTTGGTTGTGGCCACACGGACGTTGTCTGCGCAACAAGACCTCGACGGGCTGCTTGAGCAACTCCTCAATATCGCCAGAGGGATCACCAACGCGCGCTACGCGGCGTTAGCCGTCTCACCCAACGACCAGCAAACACCAGGACAGTTCTTCAGCATCGGAGCGGATAATGCTGCGGCTGACGCCATCCGGATACTCCCACTCGAAATAGGAGCGCGAAAATCCCTTGGACCGGAGAACGGGACTCTGTCCCTGAATCATCTTGCGACATACTGGGCAGCACTAGGACTTCCAGCAGACCATCGGCCAATGACGTCATACCTCGGGGTCACGATCCGGTGCGATGACCATTTCTTCGGCCGGCTCTCGCTCGCCAACAAATTGACGCCGAACGGGCTCGCGACTGACTTCAACGACCTGGACGAACAGATAATCCTGGCTCTGGCCGCCCAAGCCGGCACCGCCATTCAAAATCTACAGCTGCTCCACGATTCTAAGGAACAGGCCAAGCACGATTCATTGACGGAGTTACTGAATCATTCGGCCATCCTCAGCGCCTTGGCGCAAGAACTGTCACGGGCCGAACGCAACCGTCACCCAGTGGGAGTGCTGATCGCTGACCTCGACCATTTCAAGCGGGTCAATGATACCTATGGACACCAGGTTGGAGACACCGTTCTTCGAGAAGCCGCCCAACGACTCCGCGAAACTGCACGCAACTACGATCACGTTGGTCGCGCCGGAGGTGAAGAGTTCTTAATCGTCGTGCCCAATTGCGATCTGGATGCATTAGCAGAATGCGCTGAACGATATCGAACGTCCATCAGCGACATGCCCTTTGACACGCCGAGTGGCCCGCTCACCATTACCGTGAGCATCGGGGCAACGGTCTGCTCCCCCGAATATCCATTGAGTTCTGAGCTCTTGAGGAAAATGGCCGATTACGCGCTCTATCGTGTCAAAAGCCATGGCAGAAACGGAGTCGATATCGTTCCCCATCCCCACGCACTGGTGGTCGAGCAGATGAAAAAGACCGCGTAACGGCTTCGCCGACGCGCAGCACATGTAGGGGATGAGGAAGACGGAAGAATAGCGCGTAATGGATACCGTCAAAACCGATAACTCACCTCGATCATATGTACATCGAATCCACGTGCACCGCGCCCATAGAGAGAGGCATCGGACATATGATGGAACCAATAACCCAGGCCGATGCCACCATAGATCTTGGCCCTGAGCGCGGTATCCCATACAAACTGGAACGTGCCTCCCAGATCTTGATGTGTAAAGTGATGCTGGCTGAGAAGCGCGCCCCCACCTCCAACTTCCAATGAGAGCCATCCGTCTTTCTTCCCGAACACAAACCCTGGAACCAACGTAGTCACAAATGCGGTATCCCCCGATGCCCTTATGGCGCCGACACTGCCCATTAATCTTGTCCCAACGCCCCACCCAGACTCGGAATACCACCCCCAGGGCATGGACCAGTTCGCCATCAGGTCATATTCCTGAAAATATTGCGTCTCCTTCGCTCCTATGGGAGAGCTACCGCTGGCGCCGCCCCGTACTCCAATGCTGTTCAATCGAATCTCCTCTGCCTGACTCAGCGAAGGAGCAAGCAGATAGCACATAAACCCAACGACGGCCAACGGCAGGGTCATTCGCGACATTACATCTCCTCCCTATCTCGCACAGAGACAGATTTCAGCGACCGCCATCGCCCCCCACTTCCGCCGGCGCGTGCAGCAATACAGAGTCCCTCCGAACTCGCTCGTGATCTCTCAAGGCCGGAGGGCTGATTGATCTTCCACTATGCGCGTCCAACGAGGGCCTTCTGAGGCCGCGCGTTGCGCGAGCACAGAAGATTATCAGCCCCCTTCCCCTATCCCCACCGCATTTCCAACTCAGGGAATTTCGCCTTGTAATCGGCATGACTGGTGCGAATGACCTTCATGGCTTCCTCGCGGCCATAGATACTCGTAATTTCAACCTTATGCTGGGTGCTGCCTGGCGCACTTTTATAGGTCAGGAAATAATGCTGCAAGCGATCGATCAGCGCCATGGGAACTTGGCTGATATCCGTATACCCGCCATAGGTTGCATCGTCCTTCATGACGGCGATGATCTTGTCGTCTGCTTCGCCATCGTCTGCCATGCTGAGCCCACCGATGGGCAAGGCCGTGAGGAGAATGTCACTATGTGGGATCGTCTTTTCCGTGAGAACGCAGATATCGAGGGGGTCGCGGTCCCCCACCATATTTTGACGCTTGGCCCGTGCAGAAAATAACGCCGCAACGCCGTCTCCGCAATAGGTTTGCGGAACCAGTCCGTAATAGACGGGACAATAGTTCGAAAATCGCTGTGGGCGATCGACCTTGAGGAACCCGCTCACCTTATCGACTTCGTACTTCACCGTGTCGGTCGGCACAATTTCAATGTAGGCCGTCACCACCTCCGGAGCCTTCTCTCCGATGGAGACTCCATGCCAGGGATGGGCTCTGAACATGAGGCTCATCAGTCGCAGCACGGAATCGGCTTGGTTGCCGCTCATCACGTCTTCCTCCAATGAATGTTATGAAAATAGGAGCTGAATGCGTAGGACGTCTACCCTAACACCTGACAAGAAGAGGATATCGGAGATCGCTCAACACTCCACGTGAAAACTGTTTTTCGTCCTTGATCCAAACCTCAGGCAGTTAACAATGCTTTAAATAATCCTTCCACGCTTGCGTGTTTACTTCTCAGAGGGCGTGGCCAAGCTGCCCTTTACTGCGCGCATCGAACGAGCACCTTCCGAGCGTGCGCGTTCTGCGAGCAAGAAGGGCACTTGGCTATGCCCTCCCGCCCCTTGGCTGCTCCAGAAACAATCGCACGCCTACCTTCTGTCCCTTAATCCTGGTGCGACTGAGGGTCTCGATGATCTCGCGAGCCATCACTTCCGGCACTTCCACCAGTGAGAATCGATCCATAATTTCGACGGCGCCGATCGAACTCGAATTGAGCCCCGCCTCGTTGGCAATCGCTCCGACGAGATCGCCCGCCCGGATACCTGCCTCCCGACCAGCGCCGATATAGACCTTTGCCATACCTGGCGTTCGGCCACCACGACCTGGAGGGCTGAACGGTCTCCCCTGTCCCTCTCTCGGCATCATGGCACCGGCCCGCCCGCGAGGATCCGCTCGAGAATCTTCCATGGGACGCCGCCCCATTGATGGACGCTCCGGCGGTCTATTCGACACGACTGGAATATCGTATTCCTTCCGCTCCCCACCCTGCAGACGAAACACGAGCTTGAGAGCGGCCGCCGCCACTTCCGCTGGGTCTCCCTGTTCAGCCATCGAGGCAACCACGGCCCGAAACAGGTCCAGCTCACCGGCCGCCAGCACTTCTTCAAGTGCTGCCTTGGTTCGTGCAAGCCGTTTCGTGCGAAGGTCGGCAACGGTCGGCACTTGTGTCACGACAATCTTGGCCTTCGTGAGCTGCTCAATATTCCACAGCAACCGTTGCTCACGCGGATCAAGAACGGTAATCGCCGACCCTTCACGCCCGGCCCGTCCTGTCCGTCCAATCCGATGGACATAGACCTCAGAAGACATGGGCAGATCGTAGTTCACTACATGCGACACGGAGGGAATATCCAATCCTCTCGCTGCCACATCGGTCGCCACGAGGAGTTCGGTTTGACCGGATCGGAACGACGCCATCACACGATCGCGCTGGGGCTGATTCATCCCACCATGGATCGCTTCGGCCTTGTGTCCGCGGCTGGTCAACATCGCAGTGAGCTCATCGACTTCGATACGCGTGCGGCAGAACACGAGGGCAGATTTCGGCGCCTCCATGTCCAAGATGCGCGCCAAGGCCGCCACCTTGTGCGGCCTGGTGACGATATAGGCCGTCTGGTGCACACGTGGAGCCGCACCCGCCTTCAGCGGTTCCTTCGCAATCTTGATCTCGACTGGCTCCTTGAGATGGCGCTTGGCAATGGAGGCAATCCGGGGCGGCATGGTCGCGGAGAACAGGGCTGTCTGCCGCTCTTTCGGCACCTGCTCAAGAATGGCGTCCAGGTCGTCGGCAAAACCCATGTCCAGCATTTCATCGGCTTCGTCCAGCACGACCATCTGAATCGTCTTGAGCTGCAGCGTTTTCCGGCGGATATGGTCCAGCGCACGCCCAGGCGTCGCCACGATGACATCGACACCGCGCTTCAGGGCATGGAGCTGGGGACCGATGGCCTGCCCTCCATAGATCGGGAGGACGGTGATTTTGAGTTCTTTGCCATACCGCGTGACGGCTTCACCGACCTGCATCGCCAACTCTCTGGTCGGTACCAGGATCAGCGCAGAGGGACAGCGCCGCGCAGAATGGGCGATGCGCTGGAGCATCGGCAGCGTAAAGGCCGCCGTCTTGCCGGTCCCGGTCGCCGCTTGGCCCAAGAGATCGCGGCCTGCTAAAAATGGAGGAATCGCTTCCCGCTGGATTGGCGTGGGTTCTTCATAGCCCAGCGTATCGAGCGTGGTGAGCAGCGCCGCTTCCAGGCCCAACGCGGCGAAACCAGGAGAAAACCCTTTCGCCGGCGTTTCCGCCGGTGGGTTGGTGCTA
>JBDSKU010000081.1:0-12298 GCA_039916745.1 Nitrospiraceae bacterium | reverse complement strand
GCTCTGCGCGCCATTTCCCTACATCGCCACGACCGCCGGCTGGATGACCACGGAACTCGGACGCCAACCCTGGCTGGTGTATGGTTTGCTGCGCACAGCTGAAGGCACCTCGCCGCTCGTACATTCTGGAAACGCGCTGTTCACCCTGATCGGTTTTCTGGGACTGTACCTGTTACTCGGCCTGCTCTTTCTGATGATGATCATGGTGATAGTCAGGCAGGGGCCTGGTCCTGTCACCGACGATCCAGCCCGGACCACCATACACACGACCTATTAGAACTACGCGCACGATGGAAACATTTTGGTTTGCAACAGTGACGATGATGTTGGCGATGTATGTCGTCCTCGACGGGTTCGATTTCGGCGTGGGCATCCTCTACCCCTTCGTCACGAGGACTGAAACCGAGCGACGCATGGTCCTGGCCTCTATCGGCCCGGTCTGGAAGGGAAATGAAGTGTGGCTGGTGGTCAGCGGCGGCCTGCTCTTCTTCGCATTCCCCAGAGCCTATGCTGCGGGGTTCAGCGGGTTCTATCTGGCATTGACCATGGTGTTGTGGCTATTGATCGTCCGGGGGCTCGCGTTGGGGCTGCGATCCCAGATGAACCATCCGCTGTGGCGGCAGTTCTGGGACGTCGCCTTTTCCGGCGCGAGCCTCCTTCTCGCCATCGTGTTCGGCGCCGCATTAGGGAACCTGATTCGCGGCGTGCCGTTGAATTCAGAAGGCTATTTCTTCGTTGCGCTGTGGACCGACTTCATGCCTGGCCCTGAGCCTGGCACCTTGGATTGGTTCACCCTGCTGATGGGACTGGCAAGCGCCGCGATCCTGACCCTGCATGGCGCCAATTACCTGGCGATGAAAACGGAGGGAGATCTCTCCGTGCGGGCTGCCGCTTCGGCAAAACGGACCGGCTGGCTCGCACTCGGGCTCACCGGCATCGCGATGTTCGCGATCCCGTTTGTACAGCCGGCCCTCCGGCTCAACTATACCGCCCACCCGCTGGGCTATCTCTTCACCGTGCTCGGCGCGTTGGCCTTGATAGGCACAATGGTGTCCCGTAGACGACAGCGCGACGTCGCAGCCTTCACAACCTCCAGTCTGTTCATTCTCGCCATGCTCGGGGCAGTCGCCTGGGGCTGCTATCCAAATATTTTAATCGCCACGACAAGCCCGGCACACAGTCTCACCATCTTCAATGCGAGTGCCGGCAGATATGGCCTCCGAATCGGCCTCTGGTGGTTTCTCTGTGGATTCGCACTCGCCATGACCTATCAGGTCTATGTTTATCGAGCGTTCCGGGGCAAAGTCCGGCTCGATCCGGACTGCTCGCCGATCGACTAGCACACCTCGTCCCGACAGCGCCGTCTGCCGCGAAGCGAGGATGGATCTGACTGTCACCAAGAATGATACGGAGGACACGGTGTCGATGTGCAGGAAGTGCGGTTTACGGAGAGGACACAATCAGACCAAGGTCGGCGGTAGAATATGGCCATGTTCATGATGGTCGTCATGCTCGCTATCATCGGAGCGGTGTGGCCGAGCGCGCTGCTCGCATCTGAGGTGCAACCATCTCAAGCACCTAGTGTAAACGAGCGTGTGAACCAAGCGCTGGGCCCGGAAGGCGGAGTAGAGGTCTATATGGATCCCGAGGGGAATGTAGAGACCATTCTCGATCCACCTGGTGGCGAACCTCATATCACTGTGCAGCCGCCGCAAAGTCCATCGATAAACCTTGGCCCTCCCCTTCAGCTGAGCCACCCTCCATTCCAACTGCCTCAGGCCGTGACTCCTGCGCATCCACCCGTTCAGGATTTTCCACAGAAGGCTCGATAGGGCTGAACGCCGCTCCGGGAATTGGACGCGATGGGCGACGAGCAGATTCAAGAGCTGAGCTGATGGCTAATAGCCGATGATGACGACGCGGAGAAATTATCCATGTCCTGGGACCTGAAACGGCTCGTGCGTTCAGCGAGAGACAAGATGTGATTGAAAAATTAATGGCAGGGAGCGGAGGCTGATAGCAACACAAACCTTAACTGCGCACCCCTCCCAGGAGTGTGAGCAACATGGCGGTAATGTACATCAGGCTGATGCCGATCCATATTCCTAATGCAGTTTGCAGACGACGGGTCGCCGTATAGGAGATCGTGGTGAGCGAGAGAATGACGTAGAGCAACGAACCAGCTGCGAGGGTGTAAAAGGAGATGGAGAGATACGGTGAGAGACCCTGCCCGCTCAACAAAACCCCGACGCATGTCGGACCGCCCGCCACTAGCCCGAGCAGCAACACGTCTCTCCATTGCACCGGCGTTTTTCCTGCGGCACCGACAATGCCGAACCCTTCCGTGCCGTTGTGCAACGCAAAGCCCCCCACCAGCAGCATGCTGAGGGCCCACTCTCCGTTCCCATAGCTGGCGCCGATGGCGAGCCCTTCTCCAAGGTTGTGAAAGCCCATCCCAATCGCGATCATATAAGGGAGCGTGAGGACCCGGCTGGTCTGGCGGCCGCCAAATACCTGCCTCGACTCCAGCGCGACGAGACCGACCAGGCTTGCGCCAAGACTCGCCAGAAAGACCACCCACGAAAGCATGTCGCGGGCTCCGCTCAGTTCCACCGCTTCATGCATCAAGTCGAAGAACAAATACAGCAACACCCCGGTCGCGACCCCGATCAATCCGCCTTCCCAGGATCGTGGCAGCACCTTCCCCAGCAGCAGCGCTGCACAGATTCCCAGATAAACAGGAATAAGACCGGCCACGGCGCCTAGTGCGATCAGATTCAGCATGGAAGAGTTTTAGCAGAACGTCCGGGTAAAAAAATAGATGGTTCTTTGCCGATAGACTGGCTCGTTGGATCACAGGGTCGACGAGGATCTTCCTGGATAGGAGCCCACACTTCACGATCCTTGAGGGCGGAGACGGGTGATCTTTCCCCTAAAGAGGTCGTCTTCAGACCGTACGAGCCACTGCTTTAAGTCATCAAACCCCTGGTCGGTGATGCTCTCGACCCGCTGACCGGTGCTGCTTCTGTGAGAATAGGTGTCCGCCGCCGCCACAACGGTTTCCAGAAACATCAGGTCTTCCCAGGACACCTGCATGGTGAACCCAAGACATTCCTTGAATCCTTCCGACTCAAACTCGACCCCCTCAACAGACCATTCCAACTCCTCCAACTCCTCCAACTTCTCCAAGGAGAGGCGGTACATGTCCGGATCGATAAAGCTGTGGAGGTGTTGGACATACCCGACAATGTCTTGAAGCTGTTGATGCCGCTCGGCGCTCACGATCAGCTCGGCCAATTGGGAAAAACCCGGCTTCTGATTGTCTTCCGTCATCGATCCCCCTCAAGACATTCCCACCGATATGCCGGTTACAGAGTGACAACGAATCGTGGCATTGAGTTCATGACCCATGATCGAGCCACCCACCCACATAGATTTCCCTCCCCTAACTAGTGATATGCCTAGGTCCTGCGCGCGCTTTTAAAGCGCATCATACGCATGGGTATTACAGATGTGATCTGTCCAGGGCCCACCGTCCTTACAAAGAACATCACATTCCAATTCATGCGCTGCAGTCATGTCTGTCTGTGAGACCCCAACAGGGGTAGAGTGCCATATAAAACCTCTAATTAATTTAGGAGATGATGATGAATTTCAAGAAAACAGTAACAGTCGCAGTCGGTGTTGTCGCAGTCGGGCTGATGTGTAGCGGCGGGTACGCTCAGGCAGCGGAATCTGCTCAGAGCGGCACAGGAACCCCATTTGCTGGGGCATTCAGCGGTGTCATAGACCTGAATGTCCCAGGCAGCGTCAGGAACACTAATAGCAGCAGCGGAACAAAAACGGAGACTGGAAAGGCTCAACCGGCTGGCGAGACAGAGACTAAACCCACTGGAACAGCAGGATCTAGCGCCCCCAACGCGACGAGTGGGAGCGGGGCAGCCGGCGCTTCCAAGGCTCCAGGCAAATAACAAGAAAGCTGGCGGGCTCGGCGCTGTGATACATGGCACCGAGCCCATTCGCACGATCCCCGTTGTTTTCGTTCGACCAGCGGCGCAGCAACTTCGCGCCGAACCCGACCCTGTTCCTTTCTCAAGCCGGCTGCAAATATCTCTTTCAATCTTCCGACATCCGGTCCACAACACGATCCCATTCCTTAATAGCAAGCTTCACCTGGTGATCAAGGTGCGTGAAGGCGGCATAGAGCCGACCTTCGTACTCGTCCCTATTTTTTGTCGTCTACGAGAAAACTCACCCTCGCCTCCAGTGACCGAACGCTCGCTCTTCATCCGGCTCTACCTTCATGGGCGAGGAGGGCCAGAAACTGCGCGCGGTCACGATCATCACGGACGATGTCCTGCCGGACATTGCTCCGACTCGTAACGGGATAGACAACCCTGGAGAGCTCAAGACGAAGTGGATCTGCCATGGAGCGGGGGGCTACCTATCACAATGTTCGATTGCAAGACACAACCCCGCGTCTTCGTTTCTACACCTGGTATAGGTTAAAGACCTTGAGGTTTTTTCGAGTCAAGAACATACTGCAACCGGAGCCTTGTTCTATTTCAATCGACCTTCACCAAGGAGCCTCCCGTGAAACCGCACCCGCTCATCCTTCTCGGTGTGTTCATCTTCTCCCTGTCATCGGCCCACGCCGAAGAAACCCCGATACAGCTCTCCTGGCAAGCAGGACCCACCGAAGTGACGCTATCGGACCAAGCGACCCTCAGCCTTCCAAAAGGCTATCGATTCCTTGGCCCTGAACAAACCCAGAACGTGCTCAAACAGATGGGGAATATCCCATCGGGCTCTGAATTGGGCCTGATCGCCTCCACCATCGACGAAACGTGGTTCGTCGTGGTTCGCTATATCGATGCGGGGTATGTCAAAGACGATGATGCGACCAATTGGAACGCCGACGAACTCTTTGCTTCCATCAAAGAAGGAACAGAGAGTGACAACACACAACGCGAAGCACAGGGATTTCCACCACTGCTTCTCATCGGCTGGGAGGAGAAGCCCCACTACGACGTGCAGGCGCACAAAGTCGTGTGGGCTATTTCGAGCAAGGGGAAAGAGAACAACGGAGTGAATTACAACACGCTGGGATTGGGCCGCTACGGGTATATGAGCATGAATATGGTCGGAGATCTTCGCGACCTCCCGCAATTGAAGCCCCATGTCCAGACGCTGCTCAACAACCTCAACTTCGTCGAGGGAAAACGCTACGCCGACTTCGATCGTGCCACAGACAAGGTTGCGGCTGTCGGGCTTGCAGCCCTCATCGCCGGCGCGGCATTCAAATCAGGAATGCTGGCGAAGCTCTGGGCCTTCATCATCCCGCTCATCCTCGCCGGGAAAAAACTGCTTATCTTGATCGTCATTGGGATTGGTGCCTTCCTACGCTGGCTCAAGAAAAAACCCGCTGAAACGCCGGCAGCCGTTCCACCAGCATCATGAAAACGCTGCTTCTCCTGCTGACAGCCGGAAAACTCGGGAAAGCTGCGCTGACCGGCGGCACCATGCTGTTGTCCATGGTAGCCTATGCCTTCATCTTCGGGTGGTGGTATGCAGTAGGTTTTGTCCTACTGATCTTCGGACATGAGATGGGCCACTACATCGCAGCCAAACAGCGGGGCCTAGACGTGGGTGCGCCGACATTCATTCCATTCGTCGGCGCCTGGATCCAGCTCAAAGATCAGCCGATGAATGTCGAAACAGAAGCCTATATCGGCATGGCCGGCCCGGTCGCCGGCACCATCGCCGCAGGAGCCTGTTACTATGCAGCCGAATACTGGCACAGCCAATTGCTCCTGGCCCTGTCCTACTCCGGATTCATGTTGAATCTTTTCAATCTTATCCCATTGTCTCCATTGGACGGCGGGAGGATCACCGCCATCATCTCCCCAAAGGTATGGTGGCTTGGCATCCCCATTTTGATCGGCCTCTTCATCATAAACCATAGTCCCATGCTACTGCTCATTGCCGTCCTAGCGGCCCCGCAACTGTGGTCGACGCTACGCAACAACGATCACGATCCTGCCTATGCCCGTTACTATGACACGCCTCTCTCAACCCGCTACAGCTATGCGGCCTACTATCTTGGGCTCGCAATATTCCTGAGCATCATGAGCTACCAGGTGCATCAAGTCCTTCCAAAAACGCACTAACGTGGGCCAACGACCCAGGGTGGTGCTCACGACGCGCGCGCGGCGAGAGGCCACAACGGACGCGGCAGGCGGGACTGGACTTTCTGAAATAGACTCCCGAATCTCTTTGTTCGTTTCAACGGACAACTGACCTTTTACCTATCAAAACCAAAGGGACACTATTGCCTGGTGGTTGCGTCAGGGAGCTCAAGAACGGAAATTCTTGCCGCGTTGGTTGCGACACACCGCTGAAATGCAGCCGTGATACACCGCTCCAACATGCTGGCCTATCAATTCAATAGGCACACTCCTTGCTCATTTTCAACACGTACGGACATCGGTCGATCGGCCGATGCGTCAGCCTCAGGGCGGCACAAGGACTGGCTGGCCCTTCAATCTAACTATCAGTGGGTCGCTGAGCAAGGATTGCGAGACCCTCTGGTTAGCGAGGAGTTTTTATGTCTGTTTCAGGTGTGGGATCTTCCCCTGTCCTGCAGTGGCTCCAAAGCTATCTCTCTAAAGCCGGGCCTGCGACTAGGAACCAATCGTCTGGTGGGTGTCAATCACCGAGTGACACCACGTCGATTTCCCAGGAAGCGGTTCAGTTGAATGCGAGCCAGTCTTTGCAGACAGCTGATCCATCTCAGATTTCGGGAGTCAAAGGGCCCCAAGGAGGCCACGAGCACCATCATCACCATGGCGGTGGACAAGGTGGAAAATCCTTTATGGATCAACTCGCCCAATCGATCACCGACGATCTCCAGAACGCCACGGGTGGTGGAGCTGCCTCGGGATCCGGATCGTCGGGTGCCACAGCGCAGGCGAGTACAAACGGCAGTTCGTTCCGCGACAAGCTCGCCAGCAAAATCGCCGAGGATCTGCTGGCAAAGTATCAGCAGGCAGGCGGACCAGCTGGAACCTTTGCCCAATCCAGCAAGGGCAATCAGGTGAACGCAACCGCGTAACAGGGGACTGAATCCACGGAGGGCCTTCCGGACATCCGAAGGTCCTCCCCCTCTCCTTCTTCTGTGTACCTCTCGATCACGCCTCTCGATCACGCCCCTCGCTCACTTCCTTCAGGCCATGTCAAAACGCAAACCGAAAACAGGCGCTGACATTTTTTCTTCCCTGGTCGCTTAATGAGTCCAGATCTTTACGGGAGTCGGCTCGAATGGATACACATGAATCATCCATCCACCAGCTTGCGGAATGAATCGCCCGCCTGCTTGCTGACACTCTGCTTCCGTGGCAATCGTCCCTTTGCCCCCGAATTGTTTCCGGGTCATGCGGCGGCGGCTGCCGTCCGGTTGGAAGCAGAGATTGACGTGGGCATGCCACTGCGCGACGCTCAACGGGATGCGCTCGTTCAACTGATCCTCGCTCATGCCTCTCGGCGCGGTGTACATCGCTCCTTCCAGCTCATACCCCTCCCCGGCTTTTCGATACAAAAGCGTAGTCGGTTCAGCCGGATCAAAGCGAATCTTCGCCAGGAGTCGGCGCTGCTTATTGGCAAAATGATAATGCTTCGGCGTACGCTCTGGATGAAGCGGAGCATAGCCGTCGTTCATAGCCACCTGATAATCCTGGTACTTGGCAAGAGCCTCTCGCAGAGCCTGCACGATCTGATCGGCACGCCTGGCGTCGTCCGCATTCGCCGTTCGCAACGCCGTCCATTTCATGTGGGGCCCGAGATGTTTCTGATGGGGAACCATCATGTCGACAGTTCCCTCAGCATGATCATGACGGTCCATGTCCATGCCCTGATCGAGAGACTCTCCTGAGGCCGACTCACTTGCCTGAGCCAAACAGGCACCATCCATCAGAAAGAACAAGCTCCCTGAGAAGGCCACCACAATAACTAGAAAGAACCTGAGCCAGCGCGTTGACTTTCGAATGCCTTGACCGGCCATGGTTGCCCTCCATTGGAACCAATAGATCACATGTCCATCATGGCAAACATCTTATCCCCCGTACTGACTCAACACCAGACTGTACCGCGGACAGCCTTTACAAAACTTACTCTCTCTACGGGAACCTTGAGGAGTTCTTAGAAGCGCAGAGAGAAAAGTGAGAAGCAAATACAGACGCGATGGGCGGCCGGCGGGACAGCTCTTTAAGGCCCGGCAAATCCCCGCTTCGATCAAGCGACCGAGTCATGTCTTGGGAGATGCGCTCGTGAGCGCAATGTATGCCGCCTCAATTGGCTGACGAGGTAGAGCACAATGACCAGATTCAACAGCAGCACACCGACCCGAAGCATCGATACCTGTTCAATGACTTCGTAAAGTTCAAACGGCAGCAGCAGGCTCGTCGAGACCACCGTCAGATACGCAGCCCAGCTGAACTCCAGCCATAGCCCGATGCCTTCCACCAACAACATCCCCGCATAGCCCAGACTGACGAATCCAGCCACCAACATGCTATGGGGTTGCAGCGCATCCACCTTCAGAACCAGCGCGTGAATGAGCCGAGAGTCAGCATTCAGATGAAGCGCTTCGATCAGCAGCGAGAACAACGTGGCAATCTCAGCATGCACTAATTTGAGGAGACCCAACCCCAGAAGGAGCAACAGCAGCCCCTTCACCAGCTTGAATACCGCAATCACGGCCAAGCCAGTATTATGGTGTGAGCGCGTCGTCATCAGTCAGAGAGACTATCACAACCGACGCGAGCCCGACGGGGGAGCTGCTGGCGGGCTTACCTCGTGAGGCGCGAGACGTTTCGGATGTTCAGCGAGGGATGACAGCTGGACGCGGAGTAGGACTGGGCTTTCCGGAAAAAACCCACGACCCCTTTAATTGATTGCGACGGGGTCGCGACACGGCTTGATGATTTCGAGACGAACCGTTATGAAAGATGAGGGCTAGCGATCGACCACATGGACGAGGAGGATTAGAAACTGCGTGCGGGCACGATCATCACGCACGATGTCCTGGCTGGCATTGCCCCGACTCGTGACAGGAGAGACAGACCCGGAGAATTCAAGACGAAGCGGACGTGCTAAGGAACAGGGATTTCAAAAAAGACTCCCGACCCCTTTGTTTTCCCCCCAATGTGTGATTGCAAGACCTGCCCAGGCTTCTTTTTAAAGGAGAGATTCGAGGCCAAACAAAAAACTTATTTTGCGATCGTGGGCTTTGGAGCACTTAGAAGACCCTTAGTATCCTCGAAAACACTACAAGATAGGTCTTTGAGCCCCCCTTTGACTGCTTCAGCCCATGCGAAGCGCACCGTGACTTTTTCGAGAGTCTGTAAGCCCTCTTCCGGAATGAGTGCCTCGACCAAAAAATATCCCTCGCTATCTACAAGGGCCAATAAAGGCACTGCGCGCCACCGGTTCTCCTCAAGCACTTGCGCGGCCACAAATTTCGTAGAGGCCACAAAGATTCCACTATTACTACCCCAGCCCTCAGTCTTCCGCTCATTAGGAGAAAGTTGCAGCTTTGGGTCATCTTTGCGAGCAAACGCATATTGGTTTTTCCCTTGTCCTTCAATTGATAATCCAGAGGGGTTATATCGATGAAAGAGGGGCGCATACCCTGAAATTACGGGCGGGTTTTCAATCAGAGATAAAAACCCGTCTTCTTTATATTTTGGCAGTAGCTTGCCATTGCTATCAATTTGGTTGTCCCAGTATTCCGTAACAGGGTACAGCAGGCTCAGGTCTGAACTGCGCAAGTTACATCTGCCCAAGATACCGTTTCGGTCAACGAATTCCATCACTGGGACCAACTTGGCAAGCCGGGAGAGAAGATATTCCTGTGCCTCTGTCGATCCATTGGAGTTAAAATTGTAGTCACGTGAAAAGGTGTACGGCGAAATAGTTATGAGGCTGCCCGTTTGGAGTTCTCCTCGTTTAGAAAAGACTAGTCGCTGGCGTTGTTTTCCCCCACCCGCTGGTAGTGGAAGATAGCCTGTGTCCCACTCCACCTTCACTACCGCACCTCCCAATCTCGTGGCCGTAGCCTCGATAGTGTGAACTGCCGAGGGGGGCAATCGGATTGAACCCTGAACAGTCAGTTTGACGAGTCCACTCTTGTCGTATTGGGCCTGAGCTTTAGCCGGCTGCAGTTTCACCACGTATGCCTTCTCAGCAATATATTCCAGCAGGTCATCGACGGCCCCTCGCTCCATCTTCACTGAAAGCACCAGCGCTTGGCCAGATACCACTTGCTCGAAAAAGCCTTGCTCTTCCTTCCTCAAGCCCTCAAAATCTCGCTCACGGACACGAATTTCTTCTAACGCGGCGTCCCGTTCCTTGCCGCCTGGCGCTTTCTGGAGCAAGATTTTCCAGGATTCGATTTCCCGATTAAGCCGCGCATATTCCCCCTGAAGTCGTGTGTACTCACCTGCGACATTCTTGCCTCGAATGCGCTGAGCCAGATCTTCCATCTTGTCGCTCGTGATGATGGCTTTGATTTTCACATAGAACTGTAGGCCATCGCCTACCAGCGAGCGCTTATTCTCCAGGACCTCTACTTGAAGCACACTACCAGCGATGGTCTGGATTTCCTCGGTGGTCAGATCGAGGTTTTGGACTTTCGTGTAGCTTTCGACATAGGTCCCGGCCTCCTCCAGTGCCTTCTGTTTGGCTTTCTGAAGCACCATCGTTTCCGCAAACGTAGGAGATTCGCCATCCCCCATGATGTAGGTGGCGTCAGCAACGACCACTTTGCTTTCCGCGTGTGTTGACAGAGGGCTGACGAGAGCGAACACTAGGAATATGAGCGTGAGGTAACTAGGCTGGAACATCCGATTCACTGTCATAATCTTCTAAGGGGCAAGACTCATAGCTGATACGAAGAGATAACTGGGGCTGAGGGTACTACATCTGTTAGCCGATGGCTAATGGCGTCTGGCCTTTGGGAAGAGCTGCGTGCTGAGATTTGGGATGGGCGAGCCACGCTTCACGAACGACGAGAGACAAACTCGAACGCGGTGGGCGGCTGGCGAGGCTGAGGCGGCTGTTCAAACCAAAATGTGTCCTGCCACCGATTTTTCCTTCGTCACCTTTAATGTTTTACGGAGTGGCAGCCCCAGGAGGAGTCCAATTGGCTCGGTCCAATGCATCTACGAGGGAATCAAGAGCTTCCACTGCCTCATCATATGTCAGCAGTGGCCCATCTACGAACTTCTGCGTCTTGTGTTTAAGTCGATTCATTTCAAGCCGAACCGGAGTCCATGCTCGGAGCCAGCCATCTCGAAATCCAAGCCGCTTAACTTCTTCTATATCATACTTCTCGTTATCGCCAGTTCCCGTGGCCTCACGTACCAAATGCTCATAGGCAACCGCAATTCGAACAATGCCATCGTTAAAGAAGTAGCCCGCCAACCATTCTCCCCTCTCGGGAAGTGCAGCAGCTGTTGCCAGAGTCTGGCATATTTGCCTTGCATCCGCCGACATACGTCCACCACGCCCTAGATCCTGTTTAGAAACATAACATAGTTCTTCAGCGCGCCGGAGTGCGTATACAGCTCCCACAGCAAAGTTGAACGGCGTCGTTTGCTGCGGCGAGCCAGGAATTAGGGTTTGAAGACGGGAAGCAATAACACAAAGTCGTTGATTCATTGGCAGGCGACCTCTGGGAATTGAATTGCGAACAGGCTACGTTTCGCTAGATATTGTGTCAACTAAAGGGGTGGACTGTGTCGGTCTCCCACTGCGCGCATTGAGGGAGCACAGGAGACCGATCAGGCCTCCCCTCCCTCTTCCTCTGGAATTTCTCCCCTCCCCTCTGGAATTTCTCCCCATCCGAAGTCTTGTCACACGTCATTGGTCAATCGTCAATCGACAGAGACTTAGACCTAACTCCCTGTTCTTCCTCACCATTCCACCATCTCACTCCTCCTCTTTGAGCCCGGCACAATCCCTGCGTTAGCCCCTCCTACAATGGCGACGCACCCCTCCATCCTCTTGATCGAAGACAGCCCAGGCGAATGCGAACTCTTTCGCCTCGCGCTAACCCAAACCGGTCACGATGTGACGCTCCACACGGAACAGGACTCCGAAGATGCCTTTCGTTTTCTTGAGGACCGATCGCACCATTCCCAATCGACCAGCCGATGCTCTCTTAGCGAGGCGGCTGGTGTGGTCTCCACTGCGCGCATTGAACGAGGGCCTTCTCAGGCCGCGCGTTCAGCGAGCACAG
>JBDSKU010000080.1:0-10743 GCA_039916745.1 Nitrospiraceae bacterium | reverse complement strand
CCTCGGCCTTTGGATTGGCCAATTCTGATCGTTGGAGTTCGGCATTTTCTGGATTCATCATGAGGCCGCGGAGTAGCGGAAAGAAGCCTCCGAGGAGGACTTGATTGTTGCCCCCGCCGAATGAAAGGTCGGGAATGGTTGCATCGCCGATGGCATGCCGTACCCCGGCGCTGTAACGAAATCCCCAGGGATGGCGGGCCTCGACGAGCGTGTCGTTGAATCCCGCTGTTTGGGTGCCTTTGCCGGGCTCTGAACTCTTGATGAATCGTTCGATTTCAGTATCGTTAATGAGGGTTGGCTCAAAGGCGCCTAAGGCTTTGAGCATTTTTCCTCGTGCCATGGTTTTCTCTGTACCGGCTCCCCTGAGGAGTGGGTGGGAACGATCGATCCAGGCGTGAATCTCTTCCACACTCAAGGGAATGGGCGGGAGCGATTTTGATTTCAGCGGCTCTTCTGCAGAGGAGGGAAGGGGACAGAGCCCGATCGAACCCAGGAGCAGCACGACCGGGAGATAGTGACGGGAATTCATGAGACAGACTCCTTTCGTCAGATAGGCGAGCGATCGCTGCGAGGGTTCCCCTGTACGGAAGGGCGATGTCGTTTGTAGTGCAGGCATATTGAGACGAGGCAACACGACATGCGCCGCGCTTATTTTGCACCTCGCCCTGCTTTCGGCAAGAGGGTGTCGATCAGGCTTGGTGGGCGCTCTTGGTAATCCGGGGGGAAGAGGTTGAAGCGCCGCCAGAGCTCGTACCATAGGGGAACCCGGTTCAAGATGACCCATCCCATGGCTTTAGTTCCCTGGCGGACATGTTCCTGCGGGGGCCAGGTCCGATCGTCGGGATCCGGCACCACCCAGAAACGAAAGTTTCCCTTGCCGTCGTCGACTTGGTCGATGACCTTGATGACGCCACCATAGGTACCGGCCATGATCCTCGGCCAGGCCGGGAGAGGGATGGCTGGAATCCCATAAAATAAAACGCGCACCTTGCGGCCTACGTTGAGCAGTGGGGCGTCGATTCCGTCAGCCACCATTTCAATGGCCTTGTCGGTACTCGCAGGAGAAATTTTCACGAGTTTCTCCCCGGGGCGGACGGTTTCACCGGCACCGGCTTGAGCCATCTTCACCACGGTACCATCGATCGGGGAAAGGATATGGCTGGCGAGCCGGCGTTGTTCCGCGTTGGACATCCGCAGTGAGACATCGGCCAGTTGATCGGTAGCTTTTGCCGCTTCGCCGATAGAGGACTCACGAGCCGCTTCTGCGTCGAGCAATCGTTGCAGGACTTCGGCGCTGACCTGGTCGCGGCCGAAGCCGAGAGCCTTCATGGCCTGTTCTGCACCCTTGAGGCTGGCTTGTGCTCCGGTCAGATCGGCTTTGGTGGCAAGTGCCGATTGAATGGTCAACTCGAGTTCGCGTTGCGACACGAGGCCCTGCTCCGCTAACTGTTTGTGCCGATCCATGTTCAACTCGGCTGTTGCGACCGCAATTTTTGCTGCTTCGACTTTCTGGTAGGCTTCTCGGACTTTATTCTCAGATTCGATCACGCGTGCTTGGGCGGACGGGACCGCGGACTTGACAAGGTTCTGCATCTCCTTGATCCGTTTATCCAATTGCTCGGCGCGGGCGAGCGCCGCCTTGCGACTTTGATCCAGTGCCTTGCGTCGTTGGTCGAGGAAGGATAGGAGGTCAGGAGACATGAAGTTGGGGTCGTAGTCATCTAACTCAAGAATAAGATCGCCTTTCCTGACGCGCACTCCCTCAAAGATGTGCCATTTTTTGATCCGGCCGGTGATCTGCGCTTCGATATCCTGCGGACGTTCAGAGGGCGTATAGGCGGAGAGTTGTCCGGTGACGGTAATCGTCTGAGTCCAAGGAACGAAGGCGATGATCAAGAGAAATAGGAGTACGAACCCGATGGCGAGAAGCGAGGAAAATCGAAGGCGTTCGGGGATTTGGACCGCTTCCCAGGACTGAAGCTTTCTGGAGGTCGCAAGTTCGTCGATGGCGATCTCATCCAGGCCGGTGTCCCTCCTGAGGAGGGAGCGAACGTTGTTTCGCAAATCCTGTGTGAAGCGTGCCACTGACTTCTCCTCGACAGAGGCAGAGAAACGACTACCACAATCCATCATAGTGGAAAGCCGATCACCTGGTCAATTTCTCTGTGGGAATCGGCTTTTACGAGCAGGGCCTGCTTGACCATCCTTCAGAGAGTCGATAAGGTGGGGGCTCCGTTGAGAACTATGAGCCAGAGATCCACGAGAGAAAGGCCCACGCGAATATGCCCCGTCTCAGTAGAGGACCCCAACGACTATCGCAACGAAAAAAAGTGGATCGCTCGCATCCCTTGGTCGGGGTGTTGGGCGGAAGTAAATCCGATTTCCCGATCTTAGAGAAGGCCGTGGCGATGCTGACGGGTCTGGGGATTCCAAGCGAACTACTGGTCGTCTCGGCGCACCGGACTCCGGATCGCTTGTTCACCTATGCAGAACAGGCTCCCGACCGGGGGATCGAAGTGATTATTGCCGGAGCCGGCGGAGCGGCCCATCTTCCCGGGATGCTGGCTGCGAAGACGCATCTGCCGGTTATTGGAGTTCCGATCCCGACAGAGAATCTCCGCGGACTGGATTCCCTCCTCTCCATCGTACAAATGCCACGAGGGATCCCCGTCGCCACCGTGGCTATCGGCGGGGCGGAGAATGCCGGCTTGCTGGCGGCGCAAATCTTGGCAGGCCGGTATCCAGCGATTGCCGACCGTGTGAAGTTATTCCGTCAAACACAGACGGACAGCGTGCTCCAGTCTCCTGAGGCGAAGGGCCTGGTGGCCAGAACGAAAGGCCCAGGTCGTCCGAGTCGCCGGCCGTGAAGGCAGAGGTCGTCGAGCCAGGGGCTGTTCTCGGTGTTCTGGGCGGCGGACAATTGGGCGCCATGTTCACCCTGGCAGCACGCCGTCTTGGCTATCGCGTCGCCGTTTGGGATCCCGATCCAGAGGCGCCTGCCCATTGTTTAGCCACATACAACTTTTCAGCTTCCTTTCACGATCAGCCCAGTCTTGTGCAGTTTGCCGACCTGGTCAGCGCCGTGACCTATGAATGGGAAAATATCCCTGCGGAACTCTGTCACGCGTTAGAGCAGCAGAAACCGGTTCGTCCGTCGAGTGCCGTCCTGAACGTGATTCAGGATCGCCTCGAACAAAAGGGGTTCTTGGCCTCCAACGGATTTCCTGTTCCTTCGTTTGTCACCCTGGTAGCCCCCGACCAATTAGCGGCAACCGTCCGACAGGTTGGCTATCCCGCATTCTGTAAGACGGCGACGACCGGTTATGACGGCAAGGGCCAGTGGCGCATTGGCCAAGAGTCCGATGTCCAAGAGGTGGAACGGGCATTATTGGAATCCGTCCGCCCCGGCATGCGATGGATCGTAGAGTCCTATGTGCCGTTTGAACGGGAGCTCTCGATTCTGGTGGTCCGCGGATTTGATGGACAGAGCTGCACCTATCCGTTGGCTGAGAATGAACATGAAGAGGGAATTCTTCGAACCACCATGGTGCCGGCGTTGGCATCTCCCTTTGTGGCCGAACGAGCAGCTGCTCTTGCACGTCAGGTCGTGGATTGCCTGGAAGGGGTTGGGGTCTTCTGCCTCGAATTATTTCAGCTGCCTAGCGGAGAACTGCTCATCAACGAAATCGCTCCTCGGCCCCATAACTCTGGCCATTACACGCTTGATGCCTGCAGTGTGTCTCAGTTTGAGCAACAGGTTCGTGCGATTAGTGGGATGCCGCTTGGTGAAGTGCGTCTGCTGAGCCCAGCCGTCATGGTGAATCTCATCGGGAATGATGTCGCGGCCATTACAAATGGTTCAGGTTGTCGAGCCCTGCTGGACATCCCCGGTGCAGTGCTCCATCTGTACGGCAAGCGTATGATTCGTTCCCGTCGCAAGATGGGACATGTCACGTTTCTCGGCGAGACACTCGGTCTTGCTCTTGATCGTGCGAAACCATTTCGTGACGGCCTGGCGAACGGTTCCCCCCCTTAGCATAAACACCTTCATGTATGTGCCTGGTTCCTATCCGGCATCAACCGACAGGATGCTGCCACGGTAATCAGGCAACGCCAACTGTGAGCCGCTTTCTGGCCATCACGTCTCGTTCTATTTTGTGACCTGCTGCAGAGAGATGGATAAAATGGTTCACCTTCTCAGCGCCTCGCTACTGGGAATGGCGGGGCTCTATTCTGTGGGGATATCGGTACGGGACTTGCTCCATTCTGAGCCCGTTGCAGGAAAACGATGTTGGCAGGAGAGGCCATTACCGGCGGACTCGCTCAGCATCCTGTGAGCTTTTGGTAGCCTAACAGGAGATTATGCAGATGAGCAGCCGCGACTTCCCTTCTGAAAATTGTGCTGAATCGCTGTTGGATGACTTGCGGTACGACAGTGCGATTTCACGTCCACGATATGTCGTGCTTCAGTCACTGGTTGGGGTCATGTTGGCCTGTCAGCTATTGTCCGGGGAGGAGTTGATCGCAAGCCTGGTGACGAGCGAAGTGATGGTCGGCGGATTAGCGGCGATGGTTCTCTGTTTGTTGTTGGTGCCGATCTCAATCCTGCAGGCTTCATGGTTCAGCGGAGCTCTGATCGGGATCGATACGGTGTTCGTCACTGCGACGATCTACCTCTCCGGTAATGCTCGCTCGGATCTCTATCTGTCGTATTTTCTGCTCATGCTCATTGCCGCCTCGGTGCGGCGGCTCTCCCACGTCATCGCCTTTTCCCTGCTGCTCTGTGCCGGATATGGATTCACCCTCTATCAAGGGGTCGTCCAAACTGGTGCATTGACGGTCGGGCATCTGTTGGGGGTGCCGGTGTTATTGGTGATGGCAACATTCTACGGACTCGCGTTGCAAACGATTGGGGTTGAACGGCAACAGAAATCACTCTTGGTGGAAAGTATCGAGACCTTGAAAGAAACTGAGCAGACCTTGCAAGCCTCGCGTAACCAGCTGGAGGTCCGTATCAAGGCTCTCAAGGGGGATCTCTCACGAGCGAATGAGCATGTTAGGCAGGAGCAGCAAGAGCGGCAAGGACTGGAGAAGCAATTACTTGAAGCGCAGAAAATGGATGTGATCGGTCGAGTTGCCGGAGGGATTGCCAACGAACTCAATCATTTGGTTTCAGTGATCGGACGGCAGACGGGCGTCGTCCTATCCTCCCTTAAGGCGGGCGACCCGCTGTATCGGCCGGTCGATGATATCTTTCGAAGCGGCGGCCAGGCCGCGGCCTTGACGGCTCAATTGTCAGGACTGGGCCTCCACGACGGTCATTTTCGGCAGGTCCTGTCGGTCAAGGCCGTGCTGGAGGAGATTCGTGAAGTGATCAGAGGGTTGCTGCCTGCGTCGATTGAGCTGGACATGGTCATCGACAATGTATCGATGGATGTCGAGGTTGACCGTGAAGGACTCGAACAGGTTCTGCTGCATCTTGCGGTCAATGCGCGAGAGGCTATGCCACAGGGTGGTCGGCTTCGGATTGAAGCGAAGCCAGTGTCCCGTGGGCATGAGAGTGCATCGGCGAGTGGCAAGGGGAGGCACCAGTCCAAGGTGCTGATTCAAGCGAGCGATACGGGAAGCGGGATGAGTCTCGAGACCCAGTCGCACATGTTTGAGCCCTTCTTCTCCACAAAAGAAATGAATGTGGGCCTTGGACTTACCGCAGTCTATGGCATCGTGAAACACAGCGCAGGCCAGGTAGATGTGGTGAGTCAGCCTGGTCAAGGCACCGTGGTACGGGTGGTGCTTCCCCATGCACCACAGGGTCGGCCGCTCGCGCCATCACTCCAGACACAGGTTTTAGCCAAAGGCCAGGAGACGGTTCTCTTGGTGGACGCGAATGAAATCGACCGGAAGCTCGCACTCTCCACGCTGCTACGGCATCGCTATCAGGTCTTGGAGGCGAGCTCGTCCGTTGAAGCGTTGCTGCTCACGCAGCAACATCCCGGAGCCGTCCATGTGGCCGTGAGCGATCTCATGATGCCGGAGATTGGCGGGCGTGACTTAGCAGCACGGTTGCTGGCACAACATCCGATGATGAAACCGCTCTTCGTCTCTGGTTATGACGACGAGGCGATGCTATCCCATCGCCTCAACCAGAAATATCTCTTGCGGCGCCCCTATCGACAAACTGGATTGGTGGAAAAAGTGCGTGAACTGCTAGATGCATGAGTGCCGGCTGCTTGCGTGGGTGTATGTGGCTAGTTTGGCTCAATCAACCATATGAGACAACCCCAACGAGACTAGAGAGACTAGCCTCCTACTAGCCCTCCCACCGGCCCCTGTCGCTTGTGCCAAAAAATGGTACGTTCGGGCGCTTGAACAGATCGATCAGCGCCATTCCAGCTAGAAATCCGCCGATATGGGCAAAGAAGGTCATACCTCCACCTGTACTGCCGATACTCATTCCGCCACTGAAGAGTTGCATCACAAACCACATGCCGAGGACGATACTAGCTGCCACCTTCGTGAGGCCTAGGCCTGGTATCAAACCAGTACGCGGGTTCGTGGAAACAGCAGCACATAGGCGCCTAAGACACCGGAAATGGCGCCGCTGGCTCCGACCATGGGAACAGTCGAAGACGGATCGGTTACGGCGTGACTCAGGGCGGCGAGGATCCCGCATGTGAGGTAGAACAGAGCGTATTACCCTTATTGCGCGGGAGGGCGGCGACGGTCGATGACCGACCGGGGCAGTGCCGGGTTATCCGGTAAGGTGCCATCGGGCCCCAGCAGGACTGAAAATCCGGCCGCATGTGTATGGCCGCCACCGCCGAAGGAAGCGGCAATGGCTCCCACATCCGCCCCGTCTTCTCTCGAGCGCATGCTGTAATAGCGGCGTCCGTCGCGATCGTGCCACATAACGCAGAACGGATGTTCCGCAGAGAGGCGTTCACCGATCTGACTGGTCAAGACCGCGCTTTGGACCGACGGAACGATGGCTCCGTGAAAGTCGATCAACATAGCCTGCGCTGCGAGTTTGCTCACGAGTTCGTTTTCATAACGAAGGATGGCTCGGCCCTCCTGTTCCAACTCCTTCTGCTTAAAGTTGCTCCAGATATGGTAATCGAACGGGTGCGAGGCCACAGCGGCACTGATTTCTCGACTGGAAGGGAGTGCCCAGGTCCAAAGGTCTTTGTCTTGGATATAGTTGAGGAGCCAGGGTGTCGGTCGGTCGTGAGCCCATTCCCAGGCCAGGACCGCCCCCGATTTTTTCATGTCGAAATAGGCATAGGGAAGGCCGGTAAGGGCCTTCTCTGCAGTGATGTGATGATCGAGTACGAGAAGCGCCTGTGTCTGTGCGGCCATGGTTTCCAACGTCTCACGGGCATAGCTGAAATCCACGATGACGACCCGTTGGCCCTCTAGCCCTTCAGGAGGCGGGTTTCCGTGTTTCACGGGAATGAACCGAGCCGTGGGGAATTGATTCCAGATTGCCCAAGCGGCGCCGAATCCATCGGCGCACTCGGCGTGATAAAGCACCACCGTGGGGGGCTCACTGAACGGATGTTGTATGCGGGAAGCGGCCATCGTGGCGAAGCATACCATGAGGCTTTACCGAGACTAAAGCCTCTTTATGCCGTGCGATCAGAGGTTGTTGAGATGATCGATGAGCTGACGCAGCCGACTTGCGCTTCGGCGGTTGGAGATGAAGGTCAAACGAGACAAGTCCCTCAGGTTCGGTTCGTCAAGTTCTTCTGGAAGTGGACCGCGCAATTCAAAGGTGCCCTCGGACAAGAGATCTCCAAATTTATCGTGAAGGACGGCCACCTGTTCGGGGGAGATGGCTGTTTTTAACCGCATGGTCAACAACCGTCCTACATACCGGATGGAATGGAATCGGCGATAGAAGTGTTTGATTTCATCGATGGCCTCGTCCACGGATGTGGTGATTTTAAATAGGCTGAGATCTTCAGGGTTGATCAGTTTACGAGCCAGCAGTTGGCGCGTGACGAAGCCGTACCAGTCGTCCCAATAGTCGCACCCGGGAGCTTGGAGGCAGACGATCGGCTGAGGGTCGCTCTTGCCGGTTTGGGCGAGGGTCAGAATCTCAAAGCCTTCGTCATGTGTTCCAAAGCCGCCTGGGAACAAGGCAATCGCATTGGCCTCTTTCTGAAAGATCAGTTTGCGTGTGAAGAAGTATTTGAATGTGACGAGCTTGGGGTCATCGGCAATCGTGGCATTCGGGCCCTGCTCGAAGGGCAGCATGATGTTCACCCCGAAGCTGTTCTCGCGGCCGGCGCCCTCCTGACATGCGCGCATAATCCCGTCAGCCCCTCCGGTAATGACCATGAATCCTTCTTCGACAATCTGACGGGAAAATTGGAAGGCCATGTGATAGTTGGGGTCATCTGAGGCCGTGCGGGCCGATCCGAAGATGCTGATCTTGCGTCGATCGCGGTAGTCATGAAAGACGCGGAAGGCGTGGCGTAGTTCTTTGACGGCTCGGTTCACGATTTTGAGGTCCAAGGCATCCAGGTGGGCATCGTGAAGCCGGAGCGTCCCGGCCAGGAGTTCCTTCATAATTGCGGCGTGCAGGTCGTCTTCCTGACTGTTGAGCAGGAGGCGAATCTGGCCGAGCAACTCCTCGTTCGAAGGGAGGGTGCGGGAACGGGTCTGGGAGGTCTTCATTGGGTTATCCATGTGTGGTGATGGCTCCATCCTCGGTCGAGAAAAAATACTATCAGGAGATTGCGGGTTGGTCAAAAGAATGGATGATATGCGTGGGGTCAGGAACGATCGGGGGAGGGCGGCATGGTTTGAAGTGCCCAGGCCCTGATGCGTGCGAGGTCGGACGAGGAAAGATCTGTGAATTGAATATCGAGATGCCAGGTGCGGGTGCCGCTCGAGGTCTCAGCGGACTCAGTTTCTGGACTCTCGCTGGCCAGCACTTTCCCTCGAATCGTCAGGGGCGTGTTTTGACCGGAAATGGAAAACGCCAGTACAACGTTCGTTCCTGTCGCGATTTTCGAGGTTGATTCGACCAATGTGCCGACATGGTTCAGTTGGATGATCATGGCATTATAGTTAAGCCCCTGCGCTGACGCTCGTCCGACCACACTCACCACGGCGGGGATTTTCGTACGGCGCCTGGCCGGCGTGAGCATGAGGTCTTGTGCCGTGAGGACCCCAACCGGTTGGTTTTGTTTGGTGACAATCAAGAGCGACGCACCCGTCGCCATCATGAGGATCGAGGCGTCTGCTAAGGCCTGGTCGTATTCGATGAATTGCACCGGGCGCGTCATGATCGTTCGGACTTCGATATCGTGCGGTTCGAGTCCCTGCGCGACGACTTTCTTGACGATATCGGTCGGCGTCATCAGCCCGAACTGCGCGTCGGTATCCTTCACCAGCAGGCAAGGGGCCTGTTCTCGTTCGAGTAGTAGGGCCGCTTCACTGACGGAAATGTCCCCGGGAATTTGCACGACTCCTGGCGTCATCATATGTGCAATCACAGTTGGTAAGAGATTGGTAGCCTTGGAGGGTTTGTCATTGGTGTCCGACATGGGTTCGAGCCCTTCCCCGATTCGTCTTTGCACGATTCGTGAGGGTTTCGCCCCCCGGCGACGTACGTCAAAGTATAGCAGACGGAGCGCCCTCGTCCGTGGCAAGGGCTTTCCTTGTCAAACAAGGGGTTGAGCGAATAGACTAGGCGAATTGTACCGGCAGCACAAGGGGCGATCGATGGTTGATCACGATTTGGGTTTTCAGGACTTTCAATGTCGCCTCAAGCCGATCTCTCCGCAGGGGATGGGGTTGTCGGTCGACGTCTACTCTCCCGATGTGTTTGAGCTGGTGACACAGCTCAAGGAGCGAGGCCTCCGGCCTGGCTATCTCGAAGTCTTTAAGGCGACCACGACTGCCCTGGCAACGGTTCGCCAGGCGCTTCCGGAGATGTCACTAGCCTACCATGGGGAAGGTCTGTGGATCACGCAGCCGGATGTTCAGGCCTCTCCGTTCTTTCATCAGGATGTCGGCGAGATGGTCACGCAGCTCAATAGCATTCAGAGTCTCTGGCTGAATCATGAATGTGCGATGAAGCAGATGGCGGGCTACTCGTTTGGGACCTATGTGCCGCCACTTTATACGCCGCTGAGCGCTGAGGTGGTGGCCGACAATATTGCGGCGATTCAGGGGGCGATCGATCGGCAGGGTCGTCGGGCAGACGGGACCTCGCCTCTTTTTCTGTTGGAGATGCCGCCGCTCACATATTTTTCCCCTGGTACGATCCCTATTCCTCACTTTTTCCGGCTCGTCACCGCACGAGTGCCCTGCGGTCTCGTCTTGGATATCGGGCACCTCTGGACGGTCTATCGCTATACGGCTGCCCGTCGACGAACGTCTCTTGCACAATTCGTGAAGGAGTTCCTCGACGAATTTCCTCTGGAGCGGGTGGTCGAGATCCATGTGGCCGGGTTGTCCTGCCACGAGTCGAGTGATGGGCTTGAACGGGCCGAGGGGCTTCCTGAATGGATCGACGCCCATGCTGCGCCGATTCCCTCGATCCTCTTCACCATACTCGAGCAGGTTCTGGCCCATCCGAACCTCGTGAGCCTCAGGGCTGTGGCGCTTGAAGTGGACACGAAGCCGATCGAGATGATTGTGGAGGAGTATGCGGAGGCCGTTCGGCGTTTCTCACCCGTCGTTCAGCAGGCGATGGCCCGTGGAATGGCCGCTGCAGGGCCGATGACTGGG
>JBDSKU010000079.1:0-5098 GCA_039916745.1 Nitrospiraceae bacterium | reverse complement strand
CATCGCCATCAGAGCCCAGAGGAGGTATTCGTCCATGGATTAGGAGATTAGTGATAGGAGGTGCAACCGCCGAGAGAACTCGAAAGATCCCCGCAGGATGATCAAAAATTCCGCCCAGCGGTCATGGACCGTGACACGTGAAGCGCGAGATAAGTAAGAAAGGCGCGATGTGAAGTTCGGGGTTCGAATTTCGAAATTCGAATTTCCTGAAACCTCGAACCTTCGTCCGTCTCGCTCCTCCCGCCTGTCTCGCACGGATTTCGACACCTGTCAAAGTCCCTTGGCGACGACCTGCTTCCAGAAACTCCACACATATTGAGCTCCAGAGACATAGCCAAACACGAGTGACAGATACAGGGTCACGATACCGACCAGGTGCAGATTACCCAGACCAGACAAGAACGTGCCCTCGAGAATCAACATCGCGATCGCCACGACTTGCAGCGCCATCTTGTACTTGCCCGTCGTCTCAGCTGCGATGACCATGCCTTCGCCTGCGGCTATGGCTCGAATGCCGGTGACCGCGACCTCGCGCGCGATGATGAGTATCGCGACCAGCGCGCTGACACGATCGATGTTGAGCAGGAGAATCAAGGCGGAGAGGACCAGCAACTTATCGGCGATGGGATCGAGCAGCTTTCCGAGTGTGGTCACCTGGCCATTCCGACGGGCCAGATAGCCATCCAACATATCGGTGACCGCTGCGACGATAAAGACAATGGCCGCGCTCAGTGATCGATCCGGGGTCGGTGTGGCAAAGAGCACCACGAAGACCGGAATCAAGAGAATGCGGGTGAGCGTAATGAAGTTCGGCAGGTTGAGCGATTCCTGCCCGACCGATTTCCATACCGCCAGTACGCGATTCATCGGTAACCCATTCCGTTAAACTATCCCGTGCTTGAGCAGGTCGTGTAAATGTACGACCCCGACGATGCGCTTGGCCGATTCCGCCACGACGAGCGTGGTGATGGAATACCGCTCCATCATTTCGACCGCCTTGGCTGCCAACTCATCCGGTCCGATCAACTTGGGATGGCGCGAGGCCAGAGCCCCGGCAGTGATCTTTGAGAAGTCCCCGCCCTGCTGGAGAAACCGCCGCAAATCTCCGTCGGTGATAATGCCCGCCAATGCGCCGGCTCGATCGACGACCGTGGTCATACCGAGTTTCTTTGCCGACATTTCCAGCAGAGCGGCCGAGGCTGAAACGGTGGCGTTCACTTGCGGGAGCTCCGCGCCGACATGCATGACGTCCCGCACTTTCACCAGCAGCCGACGCCCGAGCGTTCCGCCCGGATGGAACTGCGCAAAATCCTGCTCCTTAAAACCGCGCTTCTCAAGCAGGGCCACGGCCAAGGCGTCGCCCATCGCAAGCGTCGCGGTCGTGCTCGCCGTCGGCGCCAATCCCATGGGGCAGGCCTCTTCTGCCACGGACACATCTAACGCGACGTCGCTGTTCTTGGCCAGGGTCGAAGCCATGCGGCCGACGAGCGCCACGACCGGAATACTCATCCGCTCCATAAAGGGCAGGAGCTGCAGAATCTCCTGCGTCTCTCCGCTGTTTGAAATCGCGATCAACACATCGCCCCGCGCCAACATGCCCAGATCGCCGTGAAGCCCTTCAGCCGGATGGAGAAAGAACGAGGGCGTCCCGGTGCTGGCCATCGTCGCGGCGATCTTCTGACCGATCAAGCCGGACTTCCCCATACCAGAGACGACCACCTTGCCCTTGCAGGCATAGAGCAGGTCCACCGCATCCGAAAAACCACGATCGAGACGCTGGATCATCGCCTGGACGGCACGGGCTTCAATGCCCAGCACGCGCCGGCCTACTTCAAGGCTGGTTGCAGTCTTCGGCGTCGTGGTTCTGGCGCCTTTCGGCTTGGTTACTTTCGAGGTTGTGACGCGTCGCATATCCGCAGAACCCGTTCTAGCAAAGCTTTGAGCTGATGAAGCGGCACCATGTTGGGCCCGTCCGAGAGGGCCTCGTCCGGATTGGGATGGACTTCCATGAAGAAGCCGTCGACTCCGGCCCCGGCTGCCGCGCAGGCCAAGGGCTCGACAAATTCGCGCTGGCCGCTGGACTTGGTTCCCCCACCGCCCGGCAACTGCACACTATGAGTGGCATCGAATACCACCGGATAGCCGAAGCTTCGAAGGACCGGAAAGGACCGCATATCGACGACGAGATTGTTGTAACCGAACGAGGAGCCCCGTTCAGTCAGAACGATCCGTTTATTCCCTGACTCCTCAACCTTTTTGACCGCATTGCCCATCTCTTGAGGCGAGAGGAACTGCCCCTTCTTCACGTTCACCACTCTTCCGGTTTTCGCTGCCGCGATGAGTAAGTCGGTCTGCCGGCAGAGAAAGGCAGGAATCTGGAGCACGTCCACGATCTTCCCTGCCTCGGTCGCCTGTTCCTCTGTATGAACGTCCGTCAAAATGGGCAGCCCCAGCTGATCCTTCACCTTCCTCAGAATCGCCAGACCCTGCTCAAGACCCGGCCCACGATAGGACATGATGGAAGTCCGGTTGGCCTTATCGAAGGACGACTTGAAAATATAGGGGATGCCCAGAGACTTGGTAATCTCAGCAATACGCGCTGCCGTCTCCAACACGAGCTGTTCGCTCTCGATGACACAAGGCCCGGCAATCAGAAAGGGCCGATGGCCTGCACCGACTGTGAAGGAACCGATGGTGACTTCGTGTGCCATGAATTCCCTAATCCTGTTTCCCGTGAGATGCTCAAACCGGATTTTCAGCAAGGCCGCAGGCGAGTCGAAACCGGAGGCGTAGCCTCCGGGCTACGTTGAGGATTTCGACGACCCGAGAACGAAGCTGCAAGCTGATTTCAGCATCTCACCTCAGTGGCCGCATTTGCGGCGAAGCGCCGCCCCCACGAAACCGCTAAACAACGGATGCGGACGGTGGGGCCGCGAATTGTATTCCGGATGGAATTGTGTCGCCAGAAACCAAGGATGGTCTTTTAATTCGACGATCTCAACGAGCCGACCGTCCGGCGAGAGTCCGCTCAGGACAAGGCCTTTGGCGATCAATTGTTCCCGGTAGGCGTTATTGAATTCGTACCGGTGCCGATGGCGCTCACGCACCTCCCCCACTCCGTACATCTTTTGGGCGAGGGTCCCCTCCCCAAGCTTACAGACATAGGACCCGAGCCGCATCGTTCCGCCCTTGTCGCTGACGGACTGCTGATCCGACATCAAGTGAATGACGGGATAGGGGGAGGCCTCATCGAATTCCGCGCTGTTGGCGCCGGCCAAGCCGGCGACGTTCCGTGCGAACTCGATCGTCGCGCATTGCATACCCAGGCACAAGCCGAAAAACGGAATCTGATGCTCCCTCGCGTAGCGAATCGAGGCGATTTTCCCTTCGATCCCACGCGCGCCGAACCCGCCTGGTACCAGGATACCATCGACCTCACGGAGGATCCGCTCGGTCCCCTGCCGTTCAATTTCCTCCGACTCGATCCACTCGATATTCACCTTCGTTTCATGGTCGACGCCGCCATGAACAAGCGATTCCGAGAGACTCTTGTAACAATCCTTCAAACCCGCATACTTGCCGACCAGCGCGACGGAGACTTCATGCTTGGGATGCTTGATCTTCTGGACCATGGCATCCCATTCGCGCAGGTTCGGAGAACCGGTCTCAAGATGGAGCAGGCGCACGATCAACTCGTCCAGCCCTTCCTTCCGGAACACGATCGGCACTTCGTAGATCGTATCGACATCCTTGGCCGTGATGACCGCGTCTTTTTCGACGTTGCAGAACATGGCGATCTTGCCCTTGAGTTCCGGCGGAAGATACCGATCGGTCCGGCAAAGGAGAATGTGCGGCTGGATACCGATTTCCCTCAGCTTGTTGACGGAATGCTGCGTCGGTTTGGTCTTCAGCTCACCCGCCGCTCCGATGTAGGGCACCAGCGTGAGATGGACATAGAGCACGTTCTCACGGCCGACGTCGTAGGGCATCTGCCGAATTGCTTCAAGAAATGGCAAACTCTCGATGTCGCCGACTGTACCGCCGATCTCCACAATTGTGACGTCTATCCCCTGAGAGATGCGCATGATGCATTGTTTGATCTCGTCGGTCACATGGGGCACCACCTGAACAGTCCCGCCGAGGTAATCGCCGCGACGCTCTTTGCTGATGACCGAATGGTAAATCCGGCCGGTCGTATAGTTGTTTTCTTTGGTCAGGGTCAGGGACGTGTACCGTTCATAATGGCCCAGATCCAGGTCTGTTTCTGCCCCATCGTCCGTCACATAGACTTCCCCATGTTGATAGGGATTCATCGTGCCGGGATCGACGTTGATGTAGGGATCGAGCTTGAGGAACGTAACCTTCAACCCCCGGCTTTCGAGCAGGTTACCGATCGAGGCTGAGGCAAGCCCCTTCCCCAGGGAGGAGACCACTCCGCCCGTGACAAAAATGAACTTGCTCATCGTAGCCCCCATCTTGTCGAATCGTAAAACTCTGACATGCCTGCCACTATGAAGACCTGGATGAAACCGACTTCAGTAAACCCAATTCCTTCTTGATGGTGTCAAACTGTTGAAGCTTTTCCGTCACCGGGCCGACATCCTCCGGCGTATCCACCCGCAGAGAGGCATGTTTGGTTTCCCACACTCTGATCGGAATGCCGTGCTCTAAGGCGCGCAACTGCTCGAGCTTTTCCGCATCTTCCAACCGTCCTGTGGGGAGAGCCGCCAACTTCAGCAACGTGTCGCGCCGGTAGATGTATAGACCGAGGTGGATGTAATGCAACCTTCCGACGGCCGGGCGGCTGGAGTCGTCCCGCACCAATGGGATCGGTGCGCGCGAGAAATACAGGGCATTGCCGGCCTGATCGGTCACCACCTTCACCACTGAGGCATTGTGCAGGTCGGCCGTGGAATCGATGGTACGCTTCAGCGTACCCATCCCGGCGCCGCTTGCGATGAAGGGTTCGATGAGATCCGAGAGCAAGTCAGGCTGAAGTGGAATCTCATCTCCCTGCAGATTCAAAAAGTAGTCGCCGCCAAATTTGCGCGCCGCGCCTGCGACTCGATCGGTGCCGGTCCGAAAGTCTCCGCCTATC
>JBDSKU010000078.1:0-7176 GCA_039916745.1 Nitrospiraceae bacterium | reverse complement strand
CGATGCGGTCCATTTCACCGACAATCTCGACCAATTGTACCGCCGTGAGATCGATGGCGACTCCGCCCACCAGGGTGACTCCACGGAGAAATCGCGAGCCGGTCAGCCGGTCGTTGAGCTGCATGATCTGCTCTTTCATCCGGCTGCAATGGGCATGGGGCAGGGCATAGGCCGTATCGTTACAGATCGCACCCACGTCGCCGAGATGGTTGTGGAGCCGCTCCAGTTCGAGAAAGAGGCTCCGGAGATATCGCCCACGGCGTGGCACCTCGAGATGGAACAGTGATTCGACCGCCTGGCAATAGGCGAGGCTATGGCCGATGGTTGTATCGCCGGATACTCGTTCGGCTAAGGGAACTGCCGTGGTCAATGTTTGTTGTTCGAATAGCTTCTCAACGCCGCGATGTGTCCAGAAATGATGCAGCTCGAGTTGCATGATGGGTTCACCAGCCACAGAGAATCGAAAATGGCCCGGCTCGATGATCCCGGCATGGATCGGCCCCACCGGTACTTCAAACACCCCTTCCCCCTCAATGCGGCGGAAGTGATGTTCTCCTTGCTGCCGACCCAATACGTGGTCCCAGAGGAAGTCTTTTTTGAGCGGGTGGGTGCCTGTGGGCCAATGCTCGTGCCGAACCAAACGTCGCAAGTCCGGATGCCCCTGTGGAATCAATCCGAACATGTCCCGAATCTCTCGCTCGTACCACTGTGCGGCATGAATGTGCGGCGTGATGGAGGGGAATAACCGATCGTTTTCGGCAAGTTCAGCGGATAACAGCACCCAGCGGTGGGAGGGCTCCAGGGTGAACAGGTAGTGCAATCCATAGGTGTTGCGTGCGGGGCGATTGTCGACAGCCCATAAGAGCGTGAGCCTGCCATGTAAGTTCGGTTGGGTATGGAGGTAACGGGTGATCGCTGGGAGGAGATCCTTGGAGACAAGAAAATGAGAGCAGTCCCCCTGAACCACGTCCTCCTGTACGATGGACGGGAAAGCGGCTTTGAGTACTTCGTCGCAGGACCTCGATTCTGCCATGGCAGTCATCCCCCTAGTGAACCAGGATTATTCGCGTCGCCTCTTCCAACAGTTGCCGGATGGGCTGAGGGAGGAAGAACCCAAATCCTACCAACGCCGCAGCGAGCACAATGATCGGCAGATGCCCCAAGGTCCAGGCTTCTCCCCGGACGATTCCCTCCGGCGGGGTGCCCCAGACCATGCCGGTAATGCGATAGAGCAAGCCACTGAATGCAAGTACGGAGCAGAGCAGAAACAGTCCAGTGAGGCTCAGGCTGGTGAATTGGTTCGAGAAGGCAACGGTCACCATGCCGCCGCTGTTGCTCAACCATTGTCCCGGAACTCCTTGCGCAGCCAGGGCCGTGACGATTTGCACTTCGCTGACAAATGAGGCGAAGGGAGGAAGGGCCGATAAGGCCAGCCCCGCGATCATCAAGGCCATGGCGGTCCAGGGCTGCGCAATGGCCAGCCCCTGCACCTGACCGATCTCTACCGTGTGAAAGCGACGGTGAATGTTACCTGCGGCAAAAAATGCCATCGACTTGGCGAGCGCGTGATTCAGCAAATGAAACAACCCACCGAAGGCTCCCAGCGGACCCCCGACTCCGAAGCCGATCATGGCGATCCCCATATGCTCGATGCTGGAGTAGGCGAATAGCCGTTTATAGTTGTGCTGAATGAGAATGTAAAATGCGGCCGTCACAAACGAGGCAAACCCGAGCAAGGCCAGCAGGCCGCCGGTGAAGGCAGGGGAGACGGCGTGGTCGACGATCATCTTCATGCGGAGAATTGCATAGACCGCGACAATTTCGAGCACACCAGCCAGCATCGCTGCCACCGGAGCTGGCGCCTCGGTATAGGCATCCGGCAGCCAGCTATGCATGGGCACGAGTCCCACCTTGGTGCCATAGCCCACTAGGATGAAAATGAAGGCCAACTTCAACACATGCGGATTCAACCGGTCGGCCACTGGCAGCAACTGCGTCACATTCAAGGCCTCGCTGACATCCCCCAGCACGTGCAGCGACGAATAATAGGTGAGCACCACGCCGAAGAGTGCGAGGGAAATTCCGACCGAACAGAGGATGAGATACTTCCATCCGGCCTCCAAGGACTCTCGCCGTCGCCAGAAGGCAATTAGAAAGGTTGTGGCGAGCGTCGTCGCCTCGATGGCCACCCATTGCACTCCGACACTGTTCGCGACGGTCGTAATGACCATCGCCAGCAGGAACATGTGAAAGAGGAAAAAAAAGAGGTTGAGCCGTGTGGGTGCGATCACCCCTCGCGCCACCTGGTCGTCCATGTAGGACCGCATGTAGAGCGAACAGGCCAGTCCGACCGCCCCGATGATGAAGAGAATGAATACCGACAAGGCGTCGAGATAGACCAACTGTCCCAGCGCCGTGAACGGACCATCCTTCAACACGGTCCTGGTGATCATGATTTCTGCCCCCACGAGCAGGCTCATACTCGTGAGGTTGATCGCGTGGAGGAGCGAAGACCGATGAATAACCAAGCTCAACCCCCCCGCGAGCAGCGGGGCGATCAACAACACAAGGACTTCGATCATCACAAGACACCCTTCACTTATTCCTTCAGCACGGTGAGGTGGCTGGTATCCACAGTGTCGAACGCGTCTTGCAAACGATTCGTATAGATTCCCGCAATCAACGCCGCGATGAGCACGTCGAAGAACACTCCCAGTTCAACGATTAAGGGCATCCCGTAAGTGGCGGCGGTAGCTCCCAAAAATAAGCCGTTCTCCATGACCAGAAAGCCCACCAGCTGCGACACGGCCTTTTGCCTTGCAATCATCGTGAAAAATCCGATGAGCACGATTGCCAGGGCGATGGCCAGAGAATCGCGCGTGAGCAGAAAGCCCAGCGGAATGATGGGCTGCGTGATGAAGAAGGCCAGGATCACCAGCGCGCCGCAGATCAGCAGGCCGGCCGGTACGTTGACGTTCATCACCAGTTCTCGCTTGACGTTCAGACGTTCGATGACTTTCTTGAGCACCCTCGGGATGATGACCACTTTGATTACGCCGGTCAGCGCCGCCGCGATATAGATATGATGGTTTCCGGTCAAGAATGCTACCAGCGCTGCCGTCAGGACGAGAAAAGCCGATTGCAGCGCGAAGAGGTCGACGCAGGCGGAGAGCCGCCGTTGCGCCACGATGGCGAAACAGGTGAGTAAGAGTAGCGCCGAACACAAGTCAACGAGCTGCGACCCAATGTGTGAAGAAATCTGCATCGGTTCAGCTCCGAAGAATGTAAAAGAACAATAGTCCGAGGAGCGCCAGGATAAAGGCGACGCCCAGAAGATCCGTCACGCGGAACAACCGCAATTTTGAGAACATACATTCGATGACCCCGATCAGCACCGCAAGCCCTGCAATCTTCACCACGTAGACCACGAGTCCGATCGCCAATGCGGTCGGCGCCAGCGTGGTCGCAATGCCCCAGGGCGCGAAGACGTTGGCGATCAGTGAGAGAAACACGGCCAACTTCAGGCCGGCTGCCCATTCGATTAAGGCGAGATAGCGGCCCGAGTATTCCAGGACCATCGCCTCATGGATCATAGTCAGTTCCAGATGCGTGGCCGGATTATCGACCGGCACCCGTCCGGTCTCTGCGAGCGCCACGATGAACAGGGCTGCCAGCGCCATCAGATGCGGGGACGGGTCTGTCACGATCCCTTCCAGCAATGCGGTCTTATGGACAATGGTGCTGAGATTGGTGGAGCCGGCGGTCAGCGCGATGGCAAAAATGGAGAGGATCATGGCCGGCTCTGTCAGCGATGCGACGATCGCTTCCCGGCTGCTGCCCATCCCGCCGAACGCGGATCCGGCATCGAGTCCTGCGAGGATCAGGAAAAATGTTCCCAGTGCCAGGAGATACACGAGCGCGATGATGTTCCCGGAAAAGTTTAACGGTGTCTGTGAGATGAACGTGGGAACCAGCAGACCCGCAGAGAGTGTGGAGGCAAACAGAATGTATGGCGCCGCGGGGAAGATCCAGGAGGTCGTCGTCGAAATCACCGGTTGCTTGCGGAAGAGCTTGGCGATATCGGCATAGGGCTGGAAGATACTGGCGCCCCGGCGGCATTGAAAGCGTGCCTTGACCTTACGAATCAGGCCTACGAGGAAGGGCGAGACCGCGAGCAGGACGATGACCTGTGCCGTGACGAGCACCAGGGATTGAATGATTGGGGGCATCCTACTCGCTTCTCCTAGCAGGCTCCAAGAAATTTATGTCGGCACAGAACAACTTTGAAAGCCCGTGCATTTTTACCAAGAAGAGAACAGCGTTGCAGAATGCTCAAAAAGACCGTCCAGCAAGGCCGCAGCGAGTGAAGAGCCGAGGCGTACCCTCTGGGGTACGTTGAGGTCCTGAACGATGCGAGAACGAAGTTGGCGGTTTTTTTCAGCATTCTGCTAGACCGCGAACAACAGCAAAATGACCAGCGTCACGAATATATAGGTCAAGTACAGATGCAGGCTGCCGGCCTGAAGAATACGCAGGCGGTCGGCGATTCTCATAAAGACATGGACCACCGGATCGTAGAGATACTTTTCAAAGACCGGCTCGATGTGAAACTCAAAATGCCGTCGTTTGGCGAAGTAGCGGGACTCTTCCAGAAACTCGGTCTCAAGTTTGATCGTCGGCTGATAGAAGGTGCTGAACACTCGCTTAATCGGTTGGACAAATCCCGTAGCCGTGTACTCCATCCGTGGGGACAGATTGATCCCGCAGCCCCAGGTTTTGTATGAGCGTGTCATCAGGCGGCCACCGAAGAGGAAGGCCAAGAGGAGGCCAAGGAGGCCGCCCAGGATCAGCATGGCCGCTAACATGGGCGGTGAGATACTGGAGAATTGCACGTTCCCTGGTGCCACGGCCCAGCCATCGAGTGCGAGGACCTTGTCGGTGATCAACACGCCGGTTAGCGGGGCGGTAATCCGGTCGAGAAGCGGCACGACGATCATGGGGGCGAGGCCAAGTCCGACGCACAGCAGGGCCAGGATGCCCATCCCGATCCGCATGGCGACCGGGACCTCTTCGGCATGGCGTGCATGGGCACTTCGTGGGAGAGCCAAGAAGGAAATACCAAAGGCCTTGGCAAAGCAGGCCAGCGCTAAGACGCCGGTCAAGGCCAGCAGGGCCGCGGCGATCGGCAGCATCAACTTGAGGAATAGAGCCGGGAGTTGAAAGCTCAGAAAGAGTGTTTGGAACACCAGCCATTCGCTCACGAATCCATTGGTCGGGGGGAGGGCCGAGATCGATACGGCGCCGATGAGAAAGAACAGACCGGTCCAGGGCATGCGACGCAGCAGCCCGCCGTACTCTTCCATATTGCGCGTATGGGTTGCGTAGAGGAGAGAGCCTGCTCCGAGGAAGAGTAAGGCCTTGAACATGGCGTGGTTGATCGTGTGGTAGAGCCCGGCCAACAGGCCCAGCGCAGCAAATTCTTTGAGCCCGTAGGTGTGAAAGATCATGCCGGCGCCGATGCCAAGCAAAATGATGCCGATGTTTTCCACGCTATGAAACGCCAGGAGACGCTTGAGGTCATGTTCCATGAGCGCATACATCACACCTAGTATGGCCGAGAGGGTCCCGACGAGCAGCACCACGAAACCCCACCACCAGGGGAATTGTCCCCCGAGGAAATCGAAATAGACCCGGATGAGTGCATAGATGGCAGTCTTGATCATGACGCCGGACATGAGGGCCGAGATATGCGACGGCGCGGCCGGATGGGCGTAGGGCAACCAGACATGCAGCGGTACGATCCCGGCTTTTGTGCCGAAGCCGATCAAGGCGGCGAGAAAGACCAGGGTTCGCATCCCTTCCGGTAGAGCCTGCTCCGGATGACGAAAGGCGTCAAACGAGAACGATCCAGAGGATTGAAACAAGATCAGATAGGTCAAGACCACAAAGGCCGTGCCCACATGTGTCATGACCAGGTAGAAGAATCCGGCGTAGCGGACATCCGCCTTCTCATGTTCTGTGACGACCAGAAAGTAGGAGGCGAGCGACATCAGTTCCCACGCGATGAGAAAAAAGAATCCATTGTCGGCGATGACGACGAGTGTCATGGAGAGCAGGAACCCGTTCGTCAAGGCCGCCAGTACGGCGACGGAGATCCGGCCATGGAACTCCTTGAGATACCCCATGGCATAGATGGAGGCGGCCAGCCCGGCGAGGGAGATGGTCAGGACGAAAAAAGAGGCAAGCGGATCGAGTCGAATCGCAAAGGCGAGCAGGGGAATGGGCGATGCGACGGTGGCCGTCAACGATGCGGATGCGACGAGTCCACTAAGTCCTAACGCGATACCGATGAGACTTGCGACAGAGGCACAGGCGCTGCCCACCATCCCTTGCGTCTGCGGCTTTCGCGGGGTACAGAACGGAAGCACGAGGCCGAGCACATAGCAAAGAATCAGACTAATTAGCAACACAAGCATAAGGTCGACATCTATCCTGTTCCCCCAAATCGGTGCCCAGCAGCGATTGCTTCGCGTTCCAATTCACATAAGTAAATTGCCATTGGAACACATGTCACGTCCCTGTTCAATTGACTTCTGGCGCCACAGTCAACTCCACCTGCGTATTTTTTCGTGCCCGATGATGGAGCATCGGCGGGCCAAGCGGCACAATCGCCTCGCCGGTATAGGCCTGTGAGAGACTGCCAATCGCATGATAAAAAGCGAGAATTCCAACTGCCAGATGAGCCACCTCTGGAGTGTGTCCGACTTGTGCCATGCCTACGGTCAAGGCTCCGACGGCAAGGACAAATAAACCGATGGCCAGCACATCGATCTGGCGACTGACCGTTTCAGATTTTGTCATGTTCTCTTTCTCAAGATCCTCATCTACACCACACACTCACTACCTATTAGGAGTCTTGCTTCACCAGATGGTGAAGGGTGATTCGCCCCCTAGGCACTCCCTGGCTAGTGATCCTGCCGGTGGATCATTGGATCGATGTCCCGCTTCGTTTCCTCAAGCACGTTGTAGCGGGTGTACGGATGGTCGATCACCTCGTTGGCGTAGAGCCGCCCGGTCGGAGCCGGGACCACGATATGGGCTTCCACGGTTCCCTTTGGGCCGATGGTGACGGTTTGCTCGGTCGCGGTATGGATATAGGGATGCCAGATGACCAGT
>JBDSKU010000077.1:0-7157 GCA_039916745.1 Nitrospiraceae bacterium | reverse complement strand
ACTGGTCATCTGGCATCCCTATATCCATACCGCGACCGAGCAAACCGTCACCATCGGCCCAAAGGGAACCGTGGAAGCCCATATCGTGGTCCCGGCTCCGACCGGGCGGCTCTACGCCAACGAGGTGTTAGATCATCCGTCCGCCCGCTACACCGTAGAAGCACAGAAAGACATCGATCCGATAATTCGTAAGCAGGATCATTAAAGCGGAAATGGCCAGCGCGCAACGCACCTAGCGCCATCTTAGCCGGTATGACATCACCGATGATGCGCAGCACCACATTGTGCCGAACCTGATCCGGTCCATGTCCTCCTGAAGGGCATGGACCTCTCTCTCGAAACCTACCTGCCAGCCTCACTCGTCACACCGGAAAAACTTCAATTCATCCTCCTGAAATGTTTCGGGCCATCACCGCGCTGAACCGCAGTCTCTCACCTTTTGCGGCAGCAACTTTTTCATGTCAGACCTGGAATGCGCTATACGCCCTTGTTGAGCCACCGTAATAAGTGATTCCTTCGCGCTGATACTCTGGCAGGCCCTTCACTTGTTCCTGTTTGCGGGAGTCTGGAACAGCTCTCCAACGTTGGGCAATAGACGGTCCCTCATCAACCATCGTACGTACTGTCCGCACGACGGCAAGAGGTCCACTCGAATTCTATGACCCATCCCCTCGCGTTTCTTCAGGCTAGTTTTGCAGAGATTCCAATACCTGCAAAGTTTGCACGATTCACTCAGGAACGAGTAATCCCGCCACGTAAAGAAGCAGAACTTTTTTCTCGAACCTCTTTCAAATCCACTATATCGCTGGGTCAAAACGACAAGGCATGGGAGTTGCGTTGACGAATGCACTCCTCACGATGCATGTCACCCCTGCCTACGGGGCTATCGGTCAGGAGAAGGGTCGCACGATGGACGACACCCGAATCGAAACGGGCGATATCACGAACAAGGAAATCCTGCGATGAGTGAATGTGAAACACTATACATAGAGCCTCCCGATCATCTCTGTGAGCGATGTGGTGACTCCAAACCACGACTCGTATTTGACCAACTGAGCTTGCTCTTGCTCTGTGAGCCATGCCTTGAGCATGTGCAGCGGTCACAGGCCTGGTCTTTTCTGCGCGAGGACGAAACGGCGTGAGACGTGGATAGAAGCCACACCCATATTCCTCATTTCAACCCGTCGTATCAATCCAGGATTGCGGAAGAAGAAGCAACGCTCCGCTGGCTCATCGCCCGCCAACCCCGCAGTCTCGAACTTTCCTATTACCTCCTCTTCCTGCTCGCGGCCAATGAAAGGGATGAGGAAGCGATGGAGGAATGCCTCCGAATTCTCAAGAAAAGTCCTGACGATCAAATTGCTCACAGGTGGAGGGAAACGATCCGCATGAAATGGTACCGCACCGCCCGCCGGCAGGTCTCAGCGCGCCACGTCAGGAGAAACCGGCATTGGCATCGCCTCTCTGGCCGTACCGGCTAGGGAGTCCTCTGCAATCTTTGCAGGTTGCAACCCGGGGGTCGGTAGACAGAGCATTGCGCAAAGACGGTGACGGGTTTGTGATGAGTTTCTTCATGAACGCAATGCCCTCGCAGTGCCCCACGATGAGTGCGGGTTCAAGGCATGAACGTTGTGGTGTCGACCGTCGAGAGAGAAGGATGCACGTCGAGCCGAGCGGCCCATGAAAGAGGATACCCAGATTCAAAATATCTCGCCGATAAATTCAACGAATGGAGGTTCCTCACGTGCCACATACATCACCAGCATTACCCGAAGAACAGCGAGCCATGTTCATGATCTGTGACCGATGCGCCCGACGGTCGACCACGCTTCAGTGTGATGATCTTACGCTGCAGGAACTCTGTCAGGACTGCCGCAACCGGCTGAAGCGCCGGCGCGAAATGGCCCCCCACCCAGCAAGACCAAAGAGATAAAAGGTCCCTCGTCTCGCTCGCTCTCGTGAAAGGGAGCTGTGCCAATCATGTGACGGAGTCAGGTCAGGATCCATTCGCTCTCGCCCGGGTCTCGCGACCCGATTGCGTAGAAACACAGGTTGACAAGGCCTCATCGTAACCGTAGGTTCTCCTGAATGAATCACGCGCCACCACAACCATCACGCGACGGATCGGCAGGCCGCGGCTTCATGGACGATCTCGCCCGGCTTGGGCTCTTACTGAGCCTCGAAAAGCGAGTCCTCACCATTCTCGTCTCGTATGCCGTCGCGATCGGCCTCTTTTCGTTGATCATTCCGCTCACGGTTCAAGAACTGACCAATACCTTTGCCTACGCCATCGAGCCGATCATGATCGTGACCTTTGCCCTGGTCATGCTCGTCGGGCTCCTCTTCATCGGACTCTTTCGAGTGTTGCAAAATAGTGCCTCCGAAACGATCTTCCAACGGCTCTATGTTCGCATCGCGCTGGCAATGGCGGAACACCTGCCACGCATCAGACAAGAAGCGTTTTTACCCAAACAGGCCTTTCGCTTTGTAGAGGCCGAACTGCTAGCGCGCGCGGTGCTCGTCGTGCTCGTCGATGCGATCAACGTGCTGGTATCAGGCCTGGCAGGCATGACCATCCTCGCCTTCTATCATCCGAATTTTCTCTTCTATAACATCTTCCTTCTCGGCGGATTCGTGCTCGTCGCCGTCGCGTCTGGCCAGGGCGGAGTCCTGGCCACGAAAACCGTCTCGGACAAGAATTACGATGTCATGAACTGGATACAGGACATCGCCAATAATCGGCTTCATTTCAAGGCCAGCCTCAGTGCGCCGTTCTTAATCGAAAAAACGGACCGCCTCCTCGACGAGTACTTGGCCGCACGTCGAGCGCGAGCCAACATTCTGACATGGCGTCAGTACCGGAGCATTGTCGTCTGGGAGGCCATCTGCCACAGCGGCGCAATCGCCCTCGGAGGCTGGCTGCTGTCGATTGCGCAAATCACGCTCGGCCAATTTGTGGCCGCCGAAGTGATCGTGGGGACCCTGCTCCTGAATTTAGATACGGTGACCCGCCGGATCTATGCATTTACCTATATCCTGAGTTCACTCGGCGAACTGGATCGCGTCTTTGCTCTGCCGAAACACGACGCGTTCAGCGCCGAAGTCAACACCCATCTGCCGGATCCCGCGCTGTGCGGCATCCATCTCATATGCAAAGAAGTTGCGTTCGCCTATCCCCACTCCCCACCTCTCTTCGAGCACGTCACGGTAGAAGCCGCTCCAGGGGAAAAGTTGGCAGTCCTCGTACAATCCAACACGCAGAAGTCGACGTTGGCACTCGTGCTCGCCGGTCTCTATCGGCCAACCTCCGGTGTCGTTCGGTATAACAATGTCGATCTCCGCGATGTACCCATGGATTATGTCAACGGAGCACGTGGACTCGTGCTGGACTCGCAACCCACCCTGTTCGGAGGCACGCTGGAAGAGAATGTGACATTGGGACGGACATCGATTAGCTTTGAAGATCTCCAATGGGCTATTCGATTCGTGGAGCTGGAAGACGAGATCGACCGGATGCCCCGCGGCCTTGAAACGCGGCTTGAAGCAGCAGACACACGGTACACGAAGAGCCAAATCCTTCGTATTCTGGTCGCACGCGCAATCGTGACCAGGCCCCACTTACTGATCTTCGATGGCACGTTGCACAACATGGAACCGAGCCTGCGGCACACCCTCCTCCGACGACTCTGCTCGAAAGATGAACCCTGGGCTGCGATCTTCGTCTCAAACGATCCGACGATCGGGGACTTCGTTGATCGACGTGTCCTCGTGAAACAAGAACCATCCCGCCTCGCCGCAGAGAGCCAGGCCACAGAGTGTACAGCCTGCGCCCTGCGTGCTAGCATAGGCGCACACCCATTCCCGCCCTGGTTGAGGTAGATGTTTAGGCCTATCCCCACAGCCACCTTTTTTCGCAGAATTCCCTACCGCCTCATCGCCTCCGTGGTCCTCATGCTGGCTCTGGTGGTCTCAGTCATCCTGCTCTTCAGTTTGGAGCAGGAGAAACTGCTGCTTCAGGGACTCACGCAGGACAAAGCCGTGCCGACCGAATTGTTCCCCGCCCTGTGGCGGTCGCGCCACGATCTGATGGTGGTGACCTTGCTGGTGTTTCTGGTGAGCGCGATCGGGATCGCGGCGGTCATCACCTTCCTCCACTATGACAGCACCAGACGGACCCTCGAAGAAGTGAAGGGGCTGGCACGGAACATCCTGGAGAGCATTCCGACCGGTGTGCTCACAGTGAATCGAAGCGGCGTGATCACGGCGGTCAATCCGACGGCAGAGGCAGTCCTCAAACGATCGGCAGCGGATTTGCTCGGGAATTCTTACGAATCCGTCTTTACCGAGGGAGAAACTATTCAGGCGGTGATTGAAAGCGCACTCAAGCATCATCAGCATGTCAGTCAAAAAGATCTGCCCTATGAGAGCCAGGATCGGACTCCGCGCACGATCCGGGTGAGCACGGCCGAGCTCACAGGGGACGATGCAGAACCGGTCGGCGTCATCTTACAGGCCCAGGATGTCACCGACTGGCTTACGCTCGAGCAGCGAGTTCGCGTCGCGGATAAGCTGGCAGCCTTGCACACGTTATCCGCCGGGGTCGCCCACGAGTTGCGCAATCCCTTGAGCGCGATGGACCTGAATCTCCATTTATTGGAAGAGGACCTCAAAGAGAGCGGCGCGCTCGCCGGGCAGGCCACCCATTATATGCATGTCGTGAATGCCGAATGCCGGCGATTGACCGTCATCCTCGATAACTTCATGAAGTTCGCTCGGCCCGGCTCCATCGGCCTTCATCATCTTGATGTGCACAAGGTCATCGAGCACATCATCGCCCTCATGCAGTTCGAAGCCGAAGAACGCAAAGTACAACTCGAGCGGATGGTCGAGACGGATTTACCGCTCGTTCTGGGGGATGAGACCCAGATCAGCCAAGTGCTGATCAATATCGTGGTCAACGCGTTCCATGCCATGCCGAACGGTGGGCGCTGCGACATCGTCGCAGAAGCGCGCACCACAGACAAGACGCAGTGGGTGGAAATCTCAGTCAGGGACACGGGTATCGGCATCAAAAAGGAAGACGTGTCTCGCTTGTTTGAACCGTTCTATTCCACCAAGTCCCGCGGAACAGGACTCGGTCTCGCCATTGCCTATCGGATCATGCAGGACCATGGGGGAACCATCCATGTCTCAAGCGCGCGGGGCGATGGCACCACCGTCGTGATGACGTTTCCTGCGGCGGTCAGAGAGGCTCAAACCATGGCAGCGACCTCATGAAGCCCCAGGCACACATTCTCGTCGTGGATGACGAAATCAATATCCGCGGGGCGTTGGTCACAATGCTCGAGAAGAAGGGGCATCACGTGCGCGGGGTGGCCACGGCAGAGGAAGGGCTGGCACAACTGGAAGAGGCGCCCGCCGAATTGGTCATCACCGACCTTCGGATGCCTGGAATCGGCGGCATGGAATTCCTGCGGCGCCTGAAAAGCACATGGCCTGATACGGAAGTCGTGGTGATGACCGCCTACGGGTCCATTGATACGGCCGTCGAGGCGATGCGCTGTGGAGCCTACGACTATCTCACCAAGCCCATCGATCGTGACCGGTTTCCTATTGTGGTCGACAAGGCGCTGGAGCGGCACATTCTCGCGACCGAGAACAAGCAACTCCGGGATCGCCTTGAAACCAGGACTCGCTTCGATCGCATGGTTGGCGAGAGTGAGCCGATGCAGCGGGTCTACAACCTGGTGGAGATGGTGGCGGACAGCAATGTCACGGTGTTGCTCACGGGAGAAAGCGGGACCGGCAAGGAACTCATCTCCCGAGCGATCCACCATAGGAGCCCCAGAGCCGACGGCCCGTTCATCACGATGAATTGCGGAGCCCTGCCTGACAATCTCTTCGAAAGCGAATTGTTCGGCTATGAAAAAGGCGCGTTTACCGGCGCCATGGCGACCAAGATGGGGCGGTTCGAACTGGCCGACGGCGGCACGCTGTTGCTGGATGAGGTAGGTGAGCTGTCCCTCAAGTCGCAAGTCGATTTTCTGCGCGTGTTGGAAACCAAAGAATTTAGACGACTGGGGGGAACCAAGCTGATCACGGTCGATGTCCGCATCATCGCGGCCACCAATCGCAATCTCGAAGAGGCGGTCAAACAGGGAGACTTTCGGGAAGACCTCTACTACCGCCTCAATGTCGTGCCCATTCGCCTTCCGCCGCTCCGCGATCGAGCGGACGATATTCCCCTGCTGGTAGACCGGTTTCTCGCGGAGTGCACGACGCAGCATCACCGTGAGCCGAAAGACGTGTCACGGGAGGCCATGCGGCTCTTGCGGTTGTATGGGTGGCCCGGAAATGTTCGCCAGCTCCGGAACCTCATGGAGCGACTGGTGGTGACGGTGAAGGATACGATGATCCAGCCGGAACATTTACCGGAGGAAATCCAGGCCAGCAAGGAAGACGTGCGGACGATGGTGGTGACGCTGGGAACCTCACTGGATCAACTGGAGCGAGAGGTGATTCAACGGACGCTAACAGAAATCACGAATCACCGAGAGAAAGCGGCCAAGCTGTTAGGCATCAGTCTCCGATCTCTCCAATATAAGATCAAAGAGTACGGTATCCGGGACTAAACATGCGTGCGGCTCAACCGTTCGATTCGAACGACCTCCCCTCGTCTGACCCGTTTCCTGCCTGACGCTCAACACTTACGCCTGTACACTCGTCCCTACGCTGATGACGGATTCTGCAAAAATGACGGTATCTGCTTGCCTGGGCAGACGCGCGATCTGCAATTCTTGCAGAAGTCAATGAGCCACCGGAATGTAGGATCTATAGTCATCTGCAACAGAACCGTAACCCCTCGATTTCTATCATGTCCACTCTGCACGACTGAGAAGGCGATCCGCGGCATTCTCCCTGCACTAGTTCTTATCCGCAGGAGCGGATGATGACGTATACAAATAAGACCGGAGGGATATTGAAAGAAGAAGCCAAAAAGCGAACGGGTGTGGGCAGGGCCATGAACATCGGCACCCCATCAGCACAACCGACTGTAACCACCGGATCTGAGCCAGCCACGTCACCGACGAAGTGGGTCGCCCTGTTGCAAACGCGGATGGCGGACTGCCCCACGGATACCCTGACACGATGCACGC
>JBDSKU010000076.1:0-5566 GCA_039916745.1 Nitrospiraceae bacterium | reverse complement strand
ATCGTTGCCCGTTATCTCCAGCGAGGACAGATAGCCACATTGCTGCTGGACCTCCTGACCCCGGATGAAGCCGAAGACCGCCGCAAGGTCTTCGACATCGACCTACTGACAGATCGAGTGCTCTTGGCCAACGCCTGGATTACGCACGATGATCGAACGAAGAGCTTGGACATCGGGTACTTCGGCGCCAGTACCGGCGCCGGCGCAGCCCTGCAGGCGGTAGCCCGCGATCCCTCATCGATTGTGGCGGTCGTGTCACGGGGTGGCAGACCGGATCTGGCGGAACCCTATCTTCAGTCGGTCACCGCGCCGACTCTGTTGATAGTCGGTGGAGACGACGAGCCGGTCATCGAGATGAATCGAACGGCCTACCGCCTTCTCGCCTGCCCTAAACGTCTTGTGATCGTACCAGGCGCCTCACATCTCTTCGAAGAACCCGGCACACTTGAACAGGTCGCAGCGCATGCACTCGCCTGGTTTCATCGCTACTTTCATCCTGCCCCGCATGAGGACGGCGTGACGACAACAAAGGAGTCGCACCGATGAAAACATTGCTCGCGGCCGATGGATCGGATAATGCCTATGAGGCCGTTCACGCCATGAAATATCTGGCCCGGGCAGAGCAACTGACCCTGCTTCATGCCCTGGACGTCCCGAGACCAGCCTATCCCATGATGGTGCCTGATGTGGCGGAGGAACTTTATCGGTCTCTCGAACAGAGCATGAGAGAAGACGGCGAGCGGCTACTGGAGCGGGTGCAGTCTCTCCTCCCCATGCACGCAGGCCCTTCAACGAAACAACTTCGAATCGGATCTCCAGCAGAAGTGATTGTGGCGACGGCGGAGGAACAAAAGGCCGATCTCATCGTGTTGGGAGCACGGGGCCTTGGTCCCATCAAGGAGCGGCTGCTTGGCAGTGTGTCTCATCGCATCCTCACCCTGACCCCCTGCGCCACACTGATCGTAAACGGCCCGGTCAAAGCCATGAAAAACATCTTACTGCCGCTCCAGGGGCTATCAGACGCGGAGGCCGCCATTCGTTTTCTACAGTTGAAGCCGTTCCACGATCCGGTCGAGATCACGCTACTGACCGTCTTGCCTTCGACCCAACCGCCCTGGCCGGTTGAAGCCGCCGCCGCCGAGATACTGGAGAAGCAGGCCTTACAGAGCGCGCGCGGCTACATCGACAGCGTAACAGAACGTCTCCGCGCCTTAGGTTATCAGGCGCAGGGAATAGCCGTACTCGGGACTCCCTCCGCCACGATCTTGCAGGAAGCCACCACACTTCGCTCTGATCTGATTCTGATGGGCACCAGTGGCAGGCAGGGAATCACTCGCTTCGTGCTCGGCAGTGTGTCTCATGCTCTGTTGCACAAGATGCCATGCCCGGTGCTGGTCTTTCATTGAAAGGCCGTCGTTCGTCTCTCGTATCTCGTATCTCGTCGTTCGCAAGCAGAGACCTTCCTGGCTTGCGAGATACGCTTCACGAGGGACGCTTCACGGGTTTTGCGCTGCGGCCTTGCTGGACGGCCTTTTTGAGCATCCTCTAGAGAGCTTCTTTCGATTAGATTCAAGATCTGGCTGGCTGCGTCACTGGAGGTTGCGGGGGTTATGCTGATCCGCATAAGATGCCGTAATAAACTGCGGGACAAGCAGCACACTATTGAATGTAAAGGGGCTGACCGACCTTCGACAAGAAATCCCAAGGCCTGTTATACGGACAGAAAACCAGAACCCCACATGTTATGCGGATCCGTCTAATTATTGTTAGGTGTCACCCGTCGTGACCGAGGCTGAGTTTAGGTTCACTGTCGAGTTACTCCGAGAGTACAGTGCTGCAGCGCTCCAGAACGCCGCAGAACTTCTCGAAGAAGCGTCCCTTCTACACGAGAACGGCCGCGCCGCAAGAGCGTATTTCTTGGCTGTTGCATCAATCGAGGAGACGGGCAAAGCACTGCAGGCATTCGATGCACAAGGGCGGAATCTCGCAGACTCTGCTGTAACCGCAAAGCTGCGACGGTCAATGGAGGATCATTTACAAAAGATTGCGGCGGCATTTACGGCAATGCTCTTGGCAAGCCAGGATATTCCCAAAGCAGTAATGCCTGCCGTTGAGCTGATGATCCACCTGAAGCATGGACGCGAACCTTCCATGTACACCGATATCCGTTATTATGGAGTCCAAGGTACAGATACCGTCCGGCATGGTTAGGGACGTCGCGGCGAAAAACTGTGTTCGGCTCTCAATCGACTGCTTGGCCCACGCCCGAAAACATATAGCGGAAAAAACGCCCGAAGTGCGATCGCGTGCTGAAGATCAACTTTTCTCCATGAAATCAGGGCAGTTCCAGAAGATGGCCAACACAGAAGGTTTTTGGTGGTACTACATAGCGCAACTTGCAGCAGGTAACCGAGACTTCGCAACTACGGCCATCGCCTATCAACGAGACTACTTCTCAAAAGGTAAGACTTTCGAACGTGCGGACAAGGAAGCAGGTGACACCTAACCTCCGAATGCACCTGACCGACTACAGCGGGCTTCGCCCGTTTCCGCCGGTAGGTGTGCGAGTCGTTGGGCGTCACATAGCGAGTGCCAAGAGAGAGCCGTTGCACAATTACGATCACAAAAAGCTGATCGAGGCGATCACCAAGCTCGACGAAGTGCCAGCGGACTCCCACGCCTATTCAGAGTGGATACACGCGGAAGCACATCTGGCATTCCTGCGAGAAAACGCGAGGGCCGACGAATTGGTTATCTATGCGTCGGGCGAATATACCTTCGTTCACTCGGTCGCCGTCCCGAATGACAAGCTTTCGCCGATTGATCGGGACGATCTCATAGGTTGGAGTCTGGACCCCTATATGTCGATCGCCAGTTACGTAACGAGAGGGAGGCGCGACGATGTGTGGGTTGAACGGGACCTGAGCGGGACCGGCACTAAAACGCTGAAGGACGCCGTGCAGTTGATCTTTGGCCGAACGTTTGAAGGCTGGACCGGGCCAGGACGTAACTACTACGAACTACGTCAGGAATACGCGCATCTCGCCGGTATTCACTGGCGCCCCGAGAAGCGAGCCCACTGCCGCTTCAATGAGCATGGCGATATTGAGCCCGTGGTATCCGTTACTACCCGTGAAGACAAGGGAAGCAACATGGCTCTTGTGTCTTTCAAGTGGGAACCGCTGGAAGAATATCTGGTGGCGTCCAATGCCTCGCTGGTGAGGATGTTCGATTTCACCTTGCTTCGGCGGTCAGGATTTTTCGGCTGGTCAAACGAACCGATGCAGGAATTCGACGAATCGGATCATTTCTTCTACCATCGAAAAGTCATGCCGGGCTATGCTGCCTTCACGCGCGGCGTCCAAATCATTCGACCGCGCCGCCCGGGAAAGGTCGTCTCCACTGGAATTACGGATGGATGGTTTGGAAGTAAGAACAAAGAGCATGCCGAATTTATTGCCTATGACTGGCGCAACAGACGGATTGCGAAAATCTCGACCGCCCCAAGTGCCACTGCAAACTATTTCAACATGGAGGGTAACTCACTGCCCTTTGAGTTGTCTCCCGCTTTCTTCAGGCCTGAGGTTCTTCTGAAATACAAGGCAGACCGCGACAAATACACCGTGGGTGAGCGGGATGTTTCGTGCCGGGCGACGTGGCACCTCAAAGGAATCGACGTAAACGACGCGGGCCAGGTGCATGCCTACATCTGCGACCTGCGCCGCCTTCCGTACTCGGAGCAGTTGCACTGGCTTTCCTTCAATGAGCCGCCGAAGGCAAGCATTTCCAAACGCGCCGTCATCAATGACTTTAAAGGCGAGTTCGTTACATTTATGGAGCCGCTGCAAAAAATCCTGTCGGTTATCCGACGTTGGCGCGATGACAAGGTTGCGTGGTGGACGCTTCGAGACGACAAGCTGCTTGATCGCGTGAATACGCCGCTGACCGCGAGCCGCGACGAATGGGCTGAGGCATTCATGGACCTGGCGAAACTGGTCGTGGAGGGGTTCGAAACGCAACCTATCCGTGCGAAGCTCGATAATGCCAAGATTCCATACGACGAGAAGGACAAGACCATCGCATTACTCGAAAAACTTTTGAACAAGGGCGACACATCGGGCGTAGTTCAAAAGCTAGGCGGTTTGCGGACAGTCCAGCTCTTGCGCTCAAAAGCCAAAGGTCATGTCGGTGGTAGCGATGCCGATCAACTGGTGCAGGATGCGCTCATGGAGCACGAAACGTTCGCCAATCACTTCCGGCATATGTGCACGCAAGTCGCCGACGAGCTTGATACAATTGAAAAGCTTATCTCATAAGGTAAATCATGATGAACTTCAAATATACGATAGTACGCGCGCTCAACGAGTTGAATTGGATGTCATGATTGCCGACCAACAAGACGCTCCAGCCGACGCCTCCGTCAACGCATCGCGCCGCCCCGCTCGCCGCTCACGCGCGGCGTTGGGCAGGTGAGAAGACCAAGTTTCCCCGCATCCTGCTAGAGAAATTTCGTTTTGACCAGGTCCAGGATCTGACGGGCTGCGTCGCCTGGAGGTTGCGGGGTTATGCTGATCCGCATAAGATCCCGTAATAAACTGCGGGACAAGCAGCACACCATTGAATGTAAAGGGGCTGACAGACCTCCGACAAGAAATCCCAAGACCTGTTATACGGGCAGAAAATCAGAACCCCGCATCTTATGTGGATCAGTCTAATTATTGTTAGACATGATGATCGGACGTCTTCAGCCGGTGATGACATAAGGCACACATTCGGCTAGACTGGACGCATGAAGCCGTTTCGTTGGAACCACGAGAAGAATGAACAACTGAAAGCTGAGCGGAATATGTCCTTCGAGGAAATCGTGCTTGCCATTGAAGCCGACGGATTGATCGACATCGTAACGCACTCCAACCCAGGCAAATACCCTAATCAACGAATGTTTGTTGTAGCGGTCGAGCAATATGCTTACTTGGTTCCGTTTGTGGAAGAGGCGGACTACTACTTCCTTAAAACGGTTATTCCGAACAGGAAGGCTACCCGTGACTACCTGAAAGGCGGTGTTACATGAAAAAGCATAAACAATCGTATGAAGAACAAATTTCCGAAGACTATGAGAAAGGCCGGTTTAAGTCCGTTGCTCCATCAAAAGCCGAACTAAAAAGCTTCAAAGAAGCGGCCCGGGCTACGTTCATCAAGGACCGAAGGGTCAATGTGAGATTGTCCTCACCCGATCTGATGGATATTCAAACCCGTGCGGCCGAAGAAGGCGTGCCTTACCAAACGCTCATTGCCAGTGTGCTACATAAGTTCGTGACAGGTCGGTTCACAGAAAAATCATCACGCCTAACAACGCGCTCAAGCGGACGCGCCAAACGACGGCGCGCCGCTTAGCTCTGCGTTAGGCGAGTAAGAAGACCGAGTTTCCTCGCATCCTGTTAGAAGAATTTCGTTTTGACCAAGTCGAGGATCTGACGGGCTGCATCGCTGGATGTCGTAGCGGTGCTGTCGATTCGGAGATCAGGATTGATCGACGCTTCGTAGGGGGATTGAAGTCCCGGGACCG
>JBDSKU010000075.1:0-4900 GCA_039916745.1 Nitrospiraceae bacterium | reverse complement strand
ACGATCCAACGGGTCGACAAAATCGTGGGGCCTGGGAATATTTATGTGGCGACGGCCAAGCGGCTCCTCTTTGACACGGTCGGGATCGATATGGTGGCCGGTCCGAGCGAACTGCTCGTCGTCGCAGATGGCGATGCCAAGGCAGCGCATGTCGCGGCCGATCTCCTCTGCGAAGCGGAGCATGACGAAGATGCGCAGGTCTATCTCGTGACCACATCGGCGCAGTTGGCGAAGGACGTGGTGCGACTCATCGGCAGTCAGCTGAAGGGATTGCAGCGGGAAAAGATTGCCGCCAAGTCCATTGCGCGCCATTCGGTGGCGTTTGTGGTTACGACCATGGACGAAGCCATCGATGTGGCCAACGAGATTGCCCCGGAACATTTGACGCTCTCGGTCGATGAGCCGTTCGACTATTTAGAGAAAATCCGTCACGCGGGGGCGCTCTTCTTGGGTCGATACACGCCCCCGTCGGTGGCGGATTACGTTGCCGGTCCGAATCACGTGTTGCCGACCGGCGGGACGGCGCGCTTCTTTTCGGCACTCTCTGTGCACGATTATCTCAAAGTGAGCAATATCGTTCACTACACGAAAGAGGAGCTGAGCAAGGTGAAGGATCATCTCGTTCGGTTGGCACACATCGAAGGGTTTGACGCCCACGCGAAATCAGCTCAAAGCAGGTTTTCATGAAAAAGAACAGATCGGCATCCAGGCAGGCATCAATTCATCGCGCGACCAAAGAAACGGATATCCATGTCGACTGGCGGCTGGATGGCAGCGGACAAGGGAAGATCGAGACTGGCATCCGGTTCTTCGACCATATGCTGGAGCTGTTGTCCAAACACGGGTTTTTCGATCTGACGGTCAAGGCCACGGGCGATATCGACATCGATGAGCATCACACCGTGGAGGATGTCGGTATTGTGATGGGCAAGGCCCTGCATCAGGCGTTGGGAGAGAAGGGCGGGATCAAACGGTTTGGTTTTGCCTCGCTCCCGCTGGATGAAACGCTGGCTCAGATCACGGTGGATCTCAGTGGTAGGCCCTATCTTGTCTATAACGTGAATCTGCCTGATCGGAAGATCAAGACCTTCGACCTCGGTCTCTTTGAAGACTTCTTTCAGGCTTTTGTCACCCACGGTGGGCTTAATTTGCACGTGAATCTTATGTACGGACGCAACCCGCACCACATCATGGAAGCGATCTTCAAAGGTCTCGCCAAGGCGTTAGATCAAGCGACGATGCCGGAAGAACGATTGGCGGGCAAGGTGCTGTCGACGAAGGGGATGCTGTAGATCCCGCCTGTTTGATAAAACTGAACGGCTCAAGGGGACAGGCCATAGGTTGCCTGTCCCCTTTTTATTTTTATAGGGAGGAGTGGCAGGACAAGCCTGGTTGCGGTATGGTTACGTCCTTTCCACCAGTGGATAGGTTCTATGATTGCGATCATCGACTACGGCATGGGCTATCTCCGCAGTGTCTCCAAGGCCTTTGAGGCAGTGGGGCATCAGGCGGTGGTGACGCGTGATCTGGGCGTGATTGGAAATGCGAGCCATGTCGTACTGCCTGGTGTCGGCGCATTTGGTGATTGTATGTCCAACATCGAGCGCTATGGACTTGCGGAACCGATTCGCACGGCGATTCAATCGGGAAAGCCATTTCTGGGAATCTGTTTGGGACTTCAGCTGTTGTTTGAGGAGAGTGAGGAGTTCGGGACGCACAAGGGTCTCGGCATTATCCCCGGTCGGGTCAGGCGGTTTGCTCCGGACCAGGGGTTGAAGGTGCCGCACATGGGCTGGAACAACGTCATGATGGAGCGGCCATGTCCCCTGTTCGAAGGGATTCCCGATGGGTCGTACTGGTATTTTGTGCATTCATTTTATGTCGCCCCTTCTGACAAGACCGTTGCAGCAACGAGGACAGATTACGGGACGACGTTTATATCGAGTATCTGGCGAGACAATGTCGTGGCCTGCCAATTCCATCCTGAAAAGAGCCAGGCGGTCGGGTTACGGCTGATCAAAAACTTTGGAGCCTGGGCATGAGTATGATGTGCAACAAGGGATGGTCGATGGCCTTGGCGGGACTGGCTCTATTGGCGATTGCCGGCTGCAGTGGATCGAAAGTCACGACGAAATCGTCTGCGGAATTGTCACGTTATCAGATTCACACAATTGCCTTGATCCCGTTCACCACGCTCGCGACGCCACAGGTGAGGGATGTTGTCGATCAGGGTTTCTCCGCGCCTCAGGGTGCTCGCCGGTCTGATATGGCGCTTGCGGTAGCACCGAATACTGAACAGCCCCTTCGGCAAACAGTGACCGTGCCGACTGGCGCTGGAGCGACAGTCACACAGCTACTGTGGAGCCGGTTGAAGTCTTGGCAGGGTGTGACGGTACTTGCACCCAGTGAGGCAGTAAAAGCCCTGGCGTTTCAGGCGACGCCTCAATCTGCAACAGGGCAGGCATTGGCGATGACTGTGGCGAAGCAGCTCAAGGTCGATGCGTCGCTGATCGGCCAAGTGCTGGTATACCAGGAACGGGTTGGTGGTCGCTTTGGTGCCAGTCCTCCGGCCACAGTGGGGTTTGAAGCGAGGGTCATCGCAGCCGACGGGCAAATCCTGTGGGAGGGGAATTACTATGAGAAGCAGCGGCCGATGACGGAAGACGTTATGGGTTTCATTCAACGGCATGGAATGTTTGTTACGGTGGAGGAGCTGGCGAGTTACGGGGTTGACCATCTGCTCCGTGAATTTCCGTTTGGAACGGCAGAAGAGCGTTAACAGGAGACGGTTGTGTCTATGCTCATTATTCCCGCGATCGATTTAAAAGATGGCCGATGCGTGCGGTTGCGTCAGGGCGATATGGCGGCTGAGACGGTGTATTCAGACGACGTGCCGGCTGTTGCGAGGCAATGGCAGCAAGGTGGTGCGACGCTGATCCATGTGGTGGATTTGAACGGAGCGGTGGAGGGTGAGCCGCGCAACCTTTCCCAGATCGAGGCGATTATTCGCACCGTGAACGTGAGGGTGCAGGTCGGGGGAGGGATCCGGTCGATTGAAAACGTACGTCGCTATCTCGGCGCAGGCGTGAGCAGGGTGGTGCTCGGCACTGCGGCGTTGACCGATCGGTCTTTCTTGGAGAAGGCCTGCCTGGAGTTCCCTCGTCAGATTCTCTTGGGACTGGATGCGCGGGATGGGAAGGTGGCCGTCAAGGGCTGGACATCGGTATCGGAGACGAAGGCGACCGATTTGCTCAAGGAGTTGGCCGGCCATGCTCTGGGGGCTGTGATTTATACGGACATTGCCCGCGATGGTATGTTGGGTGGACCGAATCTGGTGGCGTTGCGGGAAGTGGTTGAGTTGTCCTCCTTCCCGGTCATCGCGTCCGGGGGGATTTCTCGCATTGAAGACGTACGAGCAGTACAGGCGCTCGGACCACGAGTTGAAGGGGCGATTGTCGGGAAAGCGCTCTACGATGGCAAATTAGATTATCGGGCCGCTCTCGCATCACTGGGCGAAGGGCGAGAGGCAAAAGGCGAGAGGCAATGAGCGAGCTGAGCAATCGAAGATGTTGACCAAACGCATCATCCCCTGCCTTGATGTCAAAGACGGCCGCGTCGTGAAAGGCGTGAGCTTTGTGAATTTGCGCGATGCGGGAGATCCGGTCGAAGTGGCCACGGCCTACGATCGTGAAGGCGCCGACGAACTCTGCTTCCTCGATATCACGGCCTCCCATGAGAATCGCAAGACGATCATTGATGTGGTCGAACGGACGGCGGCGCGGGTATTTATGCCGTTGACCGTCGGCGGAGGCGTGAGAACGCTTGAGGATATCCGGGCGTTGTTAAACGCGGGTGCGGATAAGGTGAGCATCAATACGGCGGCAGTTCAACGGCCCGAATTTGTGAAGGAAGCGGCGGAGCGATTCGGGACACAATGTATCGTCGTGGCGATCGATGCCAAGCATCGTGCCGTGCCGGCAGCAGGGTGGGAAGTCTTCACCCATGGTGGTCGCAAGTCGACCGGTCTCGATGTCGTTGAATGGGCGAAGAGGATGGCCCAGTATGGGGCCGGTGAGATCTTACTCACGAGTATGGATCAAGATGGGCAACAGCAGGGGTATGATCTCGCGCTGACATCCGCTGTATCGGAGGCCGTCTCGATTCCGGTGATTGCGTCGGGCGGTGTGGGGAATTTAGATCACCTCTATGACGGATTCGTCAGAGGCAAGGCGGATGCGGTCCTGGCCGCGTCGATTTTCCATTTCCGGACTCACACGATTCCGGAAGCGAAAGCCTATCTTCGTCAGAAGGGAGTCGCGGTTCGATAATGGATGTAGGGCAATTAAAATTTGATGCACAGGGGCTGATTCCGGCAGTCGTGCAGGATTGGCGAGATGGCACGGTCCTGATGGTGGCCTTCATGAACCGGGAAGCGCTGCAAAGGACCCTCGACACGAAGTCGGTGCATTTCTGGAGTCGGTCGCGCAAGGCGTTATGGGAGAAGGGTGCGACCTCGGGGCACAAGCTGCAACTCAAGGATCTGTTTTTCGATTGTGACGGCGATGCCCTTCTCGTGAAGGTCGAGCCAGTCGGTCCGACCTGCCATACGGGTGAGCGGGCCTGCTTCTTTTCCCGTCTGGATTCTCCTGAGACGAAGACGTCCGAGTCCTGGGGTGGAATTCTGGAGCGCCTCTATCAGATGATCGAAGAACGAAAGCGTCAGCCCTCAAGTGAGTCCTATACCTCCAAGCTGCTGGAAGGCGGGGTCGATCGTATCCTGAAGAAAGTTGTGGAGGAGGCAGGGGAGGTGGCGATTGCCGGCAAGGGTGGGAAGAAGGACGAAATCGTCTATGAAACGGCGGACCTGTTGTTTCATACCCTGGTAGCCCTGGGATACCAC
>JBDSKU010000074.1:0-8035 GCA_039916745.1 Nitrospiraceae bacterium | reverse complement strand
TGATAGTAGACCCATGAAATATGCCCTCTACCCTGGTTGTGCGGCTCAAGGGGCCACGCCGGAACTTTATCAATCGACGAGAGCGATCATCGGCCGATTGGGGATCGAGGTCGTCGAGCTCTCCGCTGCGGCTTGTTGCGGCGCCGGGGTGGTGACGGAAGTACATCCTGATATGGCCCTGGCGATCAATGCCCGGACCTTTGCGCAAGCCGAACAGCTTGGCCTGGACGTTATGACGATCTGCGGCACCTGCCAGGGGGTGATGAGTGCCGCCAATCGGCGGTTGAAGACAGAGGCGGGGACGCTGGATCGTATCAATACTCTTCTGGCGCCGGAAGGGCTGGCCTATCACGGTCGGGTCCAGGTTAAGCATCTCCTCTGGATTGTGGTGCGCGACATCGGGCTGGCTCGCCTGGGAGCCCTCGTTTCCGCGCCGATGCAGGACTTCCGCATCGCCCCGTTTTACGGCTGCTACATTCTGCGTCCGTCGTGGGATCTGGGGTTCGACGATCCTGAGAATCCGCAATCTCTTGAACGGCTCATCACAGCCGTCGGGGGCGAGCCGGTGCCCTATGCCGGGAGAACCAAATGTTGCGGATTTCCCATCATCCTCGAAAAGGAAGCTATTGCCGTGGCCATGGCAGGGGCGCACATGAAAGAAGCCAAGGAGCAGGGAGCAGACTTTATGGTGACGCCCTGTCCCCTCTGTCACATGAGTCTGGATATTTATCAGGATCGGGCTGGCCGTGCGGTGAATACCGAACTCAACTTGCCGATCTTGCATCTGCCGCAGTTACTGGGTTTGGCGATGGGAATTCTGCCCAAGGACTTAGGTCTCTCGCATCATTTGATCTCGGTCGATTCTATTTTGACGACGCTTGAGCGTCGGCAAGCGCATCCGTAACCGCCCTGAAGGAGCTGTCGCATGAACGTGGTGAATCTATCAGACTATCAGCAGTTTAGCAGTGAGAAGATGAAGAAGAACAACATGTTTGAGACGCCACGATTCTTCTGCGACATCTACTGCTTCGAGCCCGGGCAGGAACAAAAGGGGCATATTCACGGCGAGCAGGATAAGGTCTATCTCGTGCTTGAGGGCCAGGGCACCTTTCAGGTCGGATCAGAGAAACAGGTGCTCAGCACAGGGCAGGGGACAATGGCGCCGGCTGGAGAAGAGCATGGGGTGAAAAATCACACAAGCCAGCGTCTCAAAGTCCTAGTCTTCGTGTCGCCGAATCCTTCGTGAGCACCCGTTACTCTTCTGCGATCTTTTTGAGGCGCCGATCCAGCGCAAATCTCGTGAGGCCGAGATATCTGGCGGCGGTTGTCTTATTGTAGTCCGACAACCGAAGCACTTCCTGAATGATCGCTTGCTCGATATCAGCCAGGGATTGTTTCCCGAGTTTCGATTCGAGCCGGAGTATGCGCTCTTCTCCCTCCACGATGGTCACCGCCACCGATTCAGGCCTCTGGCGCAGTTCGGCGGGAAGGTTATCCACGGTTAGCATCTTGCCATGGCAGAAGATCATAGCCCGTTCGACGATGTTATGCAGTTCGCGAATATTTCCCGGATAGACATACTCCCGTAACAGCGTCATGGCGTCCTGTTCGATATCGACGACGTCTTTTCCGAACTCCTTGCCGTATCGGATGATCGCTCTCCGGCAGAGGGGCTCGATGTCCTCGGCACGTTTCCGCAACGGCGGCAGCTCGAAGGAGACCACGTTCAACCTGAAATAGAGATCCTCCCGAAAGCGTCCTTCGACCACCGCTTTTTTGAGGTTACGATTGGTGGCGGCGATGAGCCGGAAATCCACCCCGATATCGTTTGTTCCCCCAAGCCGCCGAATGGTGCGCTCTTGAATCACTCGCAGCAGCTTGGCCTGCATAGTTAGATCCAGGTCACCGATCTCGTCAAGGAACAGGCTCCCGTTCTCGGCCTTTTCAAGCAGGCCGATCTTTCGCTGGACCGCTCCGGTGAAGGCGCCTCGTTCAAAGCCAAATAATTCGCTTTCGAACAGCTCTCGGGGGAGGGCGGTACAGTTCACGCCGATAAAGGGTCCTGAGGCCCGCGCTCCGTTGTGATGCAGGACCCGGGCAAGATACTCCTTGCCCGTTCCTGTTTCGCCCAGGAGCAGCACCGAAGACTTTGGATTTAGGGCCACATCCCGAACCTGGGACAATACGTTCTGCATGACCGGACTATGTGCTTCCAGGCTGGATAACGCATATTGGCCGTCGTGCTGCTCTGTCTCAACAGCCAGACGCTGGCGCAGGCTCAAGAGGTCGGTGGCGCGATCGAGCACCGGCTCCATCGCATCCAGATCGATGGTTTTGATGAGGAAATCATAGGCCCCGAGCTTCATGGCATCGACGGCGTCTTGAACGGTGCCATAGGCCGTGAGCAGGATGATCAGGGTGTGAGGAGCCAATGGCCGAAGTTTTCTGAGGGTATCCAATCCGCTGAGCCCGGGCATCTTGAGGTCCAGAAGGATCAGATCGGGAGTCTCTTGAGGTAGGGCAGCCAGCAGCCCCTCGCCCGACTCAAATCCAAGTACCCGATGGTGCTTTCGGGTCAGGCGCTTGATGATCGCATTGCGAATCGCCGGCTCATCATCGATTACGAAGATGGTCAGTTGCATGGGTTACCCTTCGATGAATTGGAATTCCTGGCGGAGCGGGAGCCAGATTCTGAAGCTCGTCCCTTTTCCGATTTTGCTGGTGACCTGGATGTCGCCGCCATGACTCTCGATGATATTGCGGCAGATCGCCAATCCTAACCCTGTTCCCTGCCGCTTCCCGCTCGTAAAGAACGGCTCGAACACATGCGTTAACGCGTTATCGGGAATTCCGATTCCATGGTCCGTGACCTTCACCACCATGCCTGCCGTTTGGCCGCGGGGGAGTTCGAAGGCGGTCACGTCAATGGCTGTTCCTTCATGGGAGGCGTCGATGGCGTTCTGGATCACGTTCAAGAGCACTTGTTTGATTTGGTCTTGATCGGCATGGAGCCTGGTCAGCGTGGGAGAAATGGAACGTGTGAGCGTCAGGCGTTTCGTGGTGACGGTCGAATCGAGCAACTTGAAGACGTCGTCAATCAGATCGTTGAGAGGATACAGCACCGGAGCGAGTTCCCGCGGGCGAGCATAATCGATGATCTGATTGACAATGCGATCCAGCCGTTTGGTTTCCTTCAATATCATTTCCAAATCGGCATGCCGCGGGTCCGACTTGTCAAATTCGTCCAGTAAGAGAAACGCATTGGAGCCGATCCCCACGAGCGGGTTCCTGATTTCATGGGCGATCCCGGCCGCGACCTGACCGAGCGTCGCCAGTCGCTCGGATCGGCTGAGGCGTGTTTGCATCTGATCCAGGGCCGTGATGTCGATATTGAATCCGATATAGATGGGTTGTGGAGTGTTCCCATGCTCGATGGGAATCCGGCGACTCAGTACCTTTCGCACTGAGCCATTCACATGAAGAAAACGAAATACTGTTTCGTACGGTTGAACGTTTGCCACCGCGTGAGCGAACTCGGACAACACACGGTCCCGATCTTCCGGGTGGATCCATTGGCGAAACGTATCCGGATCGGTGATGTCATCGGGGTCAAGCCCTGCGAGGGTTTGGTTGTAGCGGTTGCTGAAGGTCACCTCTGCTCCCTTGGTGGTGAAAATGCCGAAGGGGGCGTTGTTGACCAGTCCACGATACTTCGATTCTGATGCGGATAAATTGTCATTGAGCACCCGGAGGGCTGCTTCCGAACGCTCGACCTGTTCAAGGTGACTTTGAATCTGAACGCCTAGCCGGTGCATGACCCTCGTGAGATAGCCGATCTCATCTTTTCGTTCGAGCAACGGGATGTTTGAAAAAGAGCCCGTCGGCGAGGAGCCGACCGCTTTGGCCAAGCCGACCAACGGACCGGCGATTGAACGGGCTATCAGATATAACGTGGAGGCCACGAGCCCCAAGGTCAGAATTCCTCCGACCAAGATCACCATAAGCGTGGCGGTTCGGTCTTGGCTCAGTTGGCCAAGCCTCGTGACCACTCGTTGCTGTTCGAGCTGGTCGAACGTCACCATCAACCCTCGAATCCTGAACATGACCGTCCGGCCGCGTCCTTCTTCCATGTATTGGAGCGCCCTCTCTCGGTGTCCATTCTTGGCTGCCTCAATGAGGTTCACTTTTTCGAGGATGAGTTGCTTGACCAGCGATTGAACTTCCAGAAATTGCGAGCGATGGGGGACCTCGTCGGAGACCAGCCTGGCGAGTTCCTCTCCCACGGAAAAAATGCCTTCTTGAGCCGTGCGAAAAGGGCGCAGGTACGGGCTCTGAAGCGTCAGGACATATCCTCGAAAACTCGTCTCCAGATCGACAATCAGACGCATGTACTGGGCGGCGGAATTCTGTGTCAGGTATAAACGGTTGAGCTGTTCCTCATCCCGTTCGACCGTTTGGACGCTTTGATAGGTGACAGCACTGAGCAAAAAGAGGGCGGTCAGTGGGATTACTGAAACGAGCAGCAGCTTCCGTTCGATGGGAAGATTATTAAACAGGCGAGTCAGATACTCCCGCATAGATGCTCCAAGATGGTCTGCGTATCCTAAGTTCGAGTCGTGGAATTGTCAAAACGCGGATGCGTGCTTTGCCGCGCTCGATTGCCTGCGCAAGCCACCCTCTATCCGAACCGTCAGGAGAACGCACTGGCCTATGCGAGAGCCTCCCGTAATTCCGAGGGAAGATCGCTGGCCGTTAAGATAGCTCCCTTGCACAATATCATCGCCCGCTCGATGATGTTATGCAACTCGCGGACATTGCCGGGAAAGGAATATCGTTGAAGAACGGCGACCGCAGCCGAATCGATTTCCTTCACGTCCTTGCTCAGCTCCATACCGTATTTCATCATAAACTGCTTACTGAGCGGGACAATGTCCTCCACGCGGTTCCGAAGCGTGGGGACTCGCCAGGCCATGATATTGAGCCGAAGGTAGAGGTCCTCTCGAAAACGTTGTGCCGTGATCTCCTGTTTGAGGTCGCGGTTCGACGCGACGATGACACGGAAATCCCCCCGGATCTCTTCGGTGCCTCCTATGCGACGGAAGGAACGGTCCTCAAGGACCCTCCGGAGCTTTCCCTGCAGCGCCATATCGAGATCGCTGATCTCGTCTAGAAATATTGTGCCGGCTTCTGCCTGTTCCAGGAGGCCGAGTTTCCGCTGCTCGGCTCCCGGGAAGCTTCCAGCTTCATACCCGAAGAGTTCACGCTCAAAGAGGTCGGGTGAAAGCGCCGTGCAGTTCACTCTCACAAATGGACCAGCTGCGCGCGCACTATTATGGTGAATCACCCGGGCCAGAAATTCCTTTCCTGTTCCGGCTTCCCCCGTCATCAGGACGGTCGTCTTCTGATTCTGTGCCGCCTCGGTCACCTGCGCGAGAAGTTGTTTCATCGAAAGGCTGTTCGCGACGAGTTCGGACAATCCGTAGTGACCGGCATCATGCTCGGCCGCAAACGCGACTCGTCGACGCAAAAGGATATACTCCAAGGCTCGGTCAACGACCGGCTCCACACCTCCGAGGTCCACGGTCTTGATGAGGAAATCATAGGCCCCCAACTTCATGGCCTCGACCGCATCTTCGACCGTTCCATAGGCGGTCAGGATGATCACTGCCGCGTCTCGCGCTTTCGTGCGAAGTGCCTCTAGGACCTCGATCCCCGTCATTCCGGGCATTTTGAGGTCGAGGAGAATCAGGTCCGGGACATCGTGTTCGACGGCGGCTAGCAGCTCATCCCCGGACTCGAAGGCCCTGACTCGATGCTGGCGTCTGGACAGGCGTTTCACAATCGCATTGCGAAGTGCAGGCTCATCATCTGTAACAAAGATACTGGCTTGCATGGGTGATACTCCTTGTGGGTAGAAACGAGAGACGAATGTTATTGAAAGCTCGAAACACGTTGGATGAACGGCATATCATTATGCCACCGAAACCCATGGCGCTGTATTTCATGCGCGGTGCACCGTGTCGCAATCAATGATCTCCATCGCCCGTGACTGCCAGGCCAGCACAGCGGTGAGCACGTGCATCTTCTCGGCCAGTTTTGGGAATTCAGTACGGATGACGTCGGCAGCGAAGCCGGACAGGAAGAGGCTCTTGAGTTCAGTGCGGGCATGGTCGACGCCGATTTCGCGGTAGGGCGTTTCGGCGAGCAGCAGAAAACCGTCATCGGGGATACGGCCGGCTCGCATATTGGCTTCGATGATACTGGCGGCCTTGCGGATAGGGTCTGCAAGATCGGGGTTGTAGGGCCCGATGATAAGAGCAAGGTTGGGCATGTGCAGCCAGTCGAACCCACGCCCGATACAAATCATCCACTCGCGATGCTCGATGTTGAGTTCGCGGTTGGCTTGTTTGATTTCGGCGATGTGCGCGATGTTGCCCTGCACCAGAGGCAAGAGATCCTGGCGCATCTGGTCAGGCATGTCCGGATAGAGCCGTGCCAGCAGTGCTGACAGAGTGGTAGGATTTTCTGAGGAGACGGTGGAGAGGTCCAGGACCTCCCCCTCGCTACCGTGAAGCACCAGGGCATCTTCATCGGTTTCAAAGCCGCATACCAATGGATAGACCGTGCCGTGACCGGTGCCGAAGACGGCTTCCATCTGCCGTCGGATTTCGAACGTGTGGCTGCGCGCTGCCGAGGTATCGAAGTTAAACCCTGCGCACCCGCGGCGGGGGTCGCCTTTGGAGTAATGGTAGGTAACGAGCGCCAGGGTGCGTCGTCCCTGTCCCGCTACGCTCTGCACGTGCTCTGATAATACTTCTCCGAGGTGCGGCCAGCCCAGGTGGAAGCGACCGCCGAGATTGCGGAATGGCAGCATGATGCCGTAGGGCGTGTTGGTGGCCACCGGGATGTTGATGCGTCCGTCCATGCACTTGAATGCCACGATGTCGGTGGGATGTTTCGCCTGGTAGCGGCTGCGCGCCAACCAGGATTCCGGACTCTTGAACTCCTGAGAGTGGCGGTCGGCATGGTGAATCAGCCAGTCGATCCGTTCTTGGATGGGCATGCCATGAATGATGACGTCATCTTTGCTTGCGTGTGGCAGAGTTGAATTCGTCATGGTTGAAATGTTCCTTATCGTTTGGAGTTCACTCACTCCAGTAAGGGGCATCGCTTGGCGAAGCCTGTCGATAACATGAGGCCTGGAGTGGAAAGGTATTAAGTGCTCCTGCCTCTGGATCGGGGCGCATCGAGATGCAACAGCCACAGGGATGTCGCCTTCTTTCATCTGCGCACAAGCCTCGTGCCTTCATGCGAACGCCATGAGGGTGCGAGGAGGATTGACGCGGTAGGCCAGCACATGGTCCGAAAACGCCCGGAAATGGTCCACCCCCACGATCGCGCAGGTATGGCCGGCCTCGATACATTGATCCTGAAAATGGTGCAAGTATTCCATTGCGGTATGGTCGATCACCTGTCCCGCCAAGATGATCAAGAAGTTGGCTTTGGAGTTGGCAGGAATGACGAGCGTTTCGTGGAGGGCTTTGTCGAGTTTCATCAGGTTCATGCAGGTGACGGAGGACAGGTAGATTTTATACGGATTCTTCATCTCTCCGACCGTGCCCCGGATCGCGCTGGTCGCAACGGTCATGACACTGTACCGCTCACGAGAGCCGCGGCCGTCTCCGATTCGAATAACCGGATTGCTGAACAATTCTGTGAGCGCAGCCCACAGCCGCTTGGTAGACCGTGTGATGAACGGCTCGCCGGTCTGGATCTCATGGGCTGAAGACCGCACCAGATCAATGCAGAGCACGATGACCTTCGTCAGGGTGCCAAGGGCTACTCCTTCCAGCAGATCAGAGGTGTACAGGGTGACTACGACGGTGACCACCGCGATCAATAGCTGTTCCTTGCCGATCGCGAGCATTTTCACGAAGATCCTGGGCGCGCAGAGTTGCCATCCGATCCAGATGAGCAACGCCGCCAGGACCGAGAGTGGAATCAGATTGATGAGTCCTGTCCCGAACCACAAGAT
>JBDSKU010000073.1:0-10181 GCA_039916745.1 Nitrospiraceae bacterium | reverse complement strand
ATTGATGCGGCGCAGCAACGAGGCGAAAAGGATGCATGACCATGTCTGACGCAACAGCGCCCCGCCTGTACGCCTGGCTACAGACGCTTATCGTGGCGATGACGATCCTCGCGCTGGCTATCGGCGGCTTCGCGCTCCACTACATCGAAACCCGCATGGTTGCCTCAGCCGGCGAAATCCTGGCCTTCAGAACCGCCGAAGTCTCTGACAAACTGGACCGGTATCTATTTGAACGGTATGGCGATGTGCAGATGCTGGCAGGGATGTTCGGCGCGCAGCCGGACAATCGAGAGTTTCAGTCGGCGTATTTAGCCCTGATGAAGACCGCGTACCCGGATTACTTGTGGTTCGGCGCCACGAACGAGCGCGGACACATCGTGGTCGCCACCGACCCGGCCACGGTGGGGCAGGACTTCAGCGCCAGACCAGAGTTTCAGGCTGTGCGTCACGGGCAACCCATCTATGTAGGGGACGTGGAGCCCTTCTCCCTGATGGGCGTGAACGGAATCGCCTTTACCGCTCCCCTCGCCGGACCGGAGGGAGAGTTCTTGGGAGCCGTGACGACGCGGGTGGGAATTCCGGCACTGCAAAACGTCGTGACCGGGACCCTGCTGACGTTCCAGCGGCGGAAGGGATTTTGGGGCACGCTGGAGTACCAGTTCGTGACTCGCCGGGGGGAGGTCTTCATTGATTCGACTTCCCACGACAAGAATGACGTCAATCTTAAACAACTGGGCCTGCCATCGCTCCAGTTAAGCGAAGGGTCCCTGTCCGGTTTCGTCGAAGAAATGCACCTGCGTCGCCACGTGCCGGTTATCACCGGCTATGCCAGGACCCACGGCCGTGGTGAGTTTAAGGGTATGCGGTGGACGGTGCTGATGCGCATGGACCAGGCCGACGTGCTGACGCCGATTCGAAAAGTCCTCGGAGGCCTTGCCCTGGCTGGTGGCGTCGTGTTGCTGCCGATTCTGGGCTTCCTGGTGTGGAGCGTGAAGCGCGTGCAGCGGGAATATCGGCATGCGGAGCAGGAGCGTGTCATCGCCAGGGAAGCCGAAGCGTCGCTGCGCGAGAGCGAAGCCCACACGCGGCTCATCGTCGAGACGGCGCTCGATGCGATCGTCGGGATGGATGCCGGTGGACTCATCACTGAGTGGAACGCCCAAGCCGAACGCATCTTCGGATGGACCCGGCAAGAGGCCATGGGGCGACTCCTCTCCGATACCATCATCCCCGCTCAATACCGGGACGCGTTGAACGCGGGATACGCCGTTTCCTCGCGACCCGCGAACCCCATGTGTTGGGCAAACAGATCGAAGTGACGGCCTGCTACAGAAACGGGCGCGAATTTCCTGTAGAGCTGGCGGTCTCGTATGTTCCCGGGCAGGGGGACGCCTATGTATTCAACGCGTTCGCCCGGGATATCTCGGTGCGGAAGCGGGCGGAGAAGCAGGCGGCGATCCAGCATGGCACGACCCAGGCGCTCGCCGAGGCGGACACACTCGGAAATGCGATGGTGAACATTCTTCGCACTGTCTGTGATCTCTCCCCTTGGGATCTTGGCATCCTGTGGCTCCCGAACGACGAAATGGGTGTCCTGAGTAGTGTGGAAATCTGGCTCCAGCCTTCCGTGGACGCGACGGAATTCTCTCGAGTGACCATGCAAACCGTCTTCCCGCGTGGCCGCGACCTGCCCGGGCGGGTCTGGGCCAGCGGCAAACCAACCTGGGTTCTCGATGTGACACAGGAGGCCGACTATGCCCGCGCGTCGCTCGCCGTGCAGGCCAATCTCCATGGCGCCTTCGTTTTTCCGATCGTGATGAGGGAACGGGTCCTGGCGGTACTGGAATTCTACAGCCGCGACCTTCGTCCCCCGGATGATGATTTACTACAAGTACTCACCGTGGTCAGCAGTCAGATCGGTCAATTCATCCAACGGAAGTGGGCGGAGACCAGAGTGCACAGCTATGCCAAGGAGTTGGAGCAGAAGAACCGCGACCTCGACGTCGCCTTGGTCGAAGCTCAGGCCGCCACGGAAGCCAAGTCGGTCTTTTTGGCGACGATGAGCCACGAGATCCGCACGCCGATGAACGGCGTGATCGGCATGACGGGGCTGTTGCTCGATACGGAACTGACGGCGGAGCAGCGGGACTGTGCGGAAACCGTGCGCCGATCCGGCGAGCATTTGCTGGACATCATCAACAACATCCTGGACTTTTCGAAACTCGAAGCCGGCAAACTGGACCTGGAAATCATCGACTTCGATCTCCGGACCCTGGTGGAAGATGTGGCTGCGCTGCTGGCGGCACCGGCATACAGCAAGGGTCTGGAGCTCGGTACGCTCGTGCAGGCGCATGTGCCGACTGCTTTGCGGGGCGACCCGGGTCGGCTCCGGCAAATTCTGTCCAATCTGCTGGTCAACGCCATTAAGTTCACCGAGCAAGGCGAGGTGGTGGTGCGCATCGGCCTGGACGAGGCTGCGGTTACCGGGTCGGAGGGACTCGTGTCGCTGAGATTTGAGGTGAGCGACACAGGCATCGGGTTGACGCCCGCGCAATGTGCCAAATTATTTGAACCCTTCTCCCAGGCAGACTCGTCCACCACTCGCAAATATGGCGGGACAGGGCTGGGCCTGGCGATTTGCAAGCAACTCGCGGAACGCATGCAGGGCGCGATCGGCGTCGAGAGTACTCCGGGACAGGGTACCCGCTTCTGGTTCACCGCGCAGTTGGTCCGCCAATCGGCGTCGGCGGTTCCGCCCCTGCTTTCCTGGGCCGTCTTACGGAATCGCCGGGTGTTGATTTTAGACGACAACGCCACCAACAGGACCATCCTGGAGCAGCAAACGCTGACTCGTGGCATGCTGCCCGAGAGCGTGGCAGACGGGAACCAGGCGCTCGTGCGGCTGCGGACAGCGGCGGAAATGGGCGCCCCATTCGATATAGCGATACTCGATATGCAGATGCCTGGACTGGATGGATTGGAAGTCGCCCGGATGATCAAGGCCGATCCGGCCATGGCCCCGGTTCGGCTCGTTCTACTCACCTCCGTCAGCTATCGAGGCGCCGCCCAGGCCGCCCAAGCGGCCGGATTCGAGGCCTACCTGACAAAGCCGGTCCGGCAGACGCACCTCTACGACTGTCTGAGCCTGGTCATGAATGGAGGGCCGCCGCTTCCTGGTTCCACCAGTTCCTCCGCCGCTCCTCTGATTACCCGTCAAGTTGTGACGGAGGCGAAAGCCTCTCAGAGGGGTCGAGTGCTGGTGGTGGAGGATAACTTTGTGAACCAGAAGGTGGCGGCCAAGATGCTGGAGCGCCAGGGCTACCGCGTCGATGTTGCGGCAAACGGCCGGGAGGCGGTAAAGGCGGTCGCACAGATACCCTATGCCGTGGTCTTCATGGATTGCCAGATGCCGGAGATGGACGGCTACGACGCGACCCGAGAAATCCGCCGACGCGAGAGGATGGGCCAGGGACCAGAGGCAGACAACGGAGCAGAACACTCGTCCCTCTCGCCTCATGCTTCGCACCACGTGGTCATCATCGCCATGACGGCGAATGCACTGCAAGGAGATCGCGAGAAGTGTCTGGGGGCGGGCATGGACGACTATGTGGCCAAACCGATTCGGGGCGAAGACCTGGAAGCCGTCCTCGCGCGGTGGCAGCCGGAACAGATCGTGACGAGTCACGACCGGCCCGGTGGCGCAGTTACAAGGCAGCCGGCATCCCCGTCCGAGGAGAGAGGGGACCGCGCCCCCGCTGTCGCTCCGGCGGTGCTGACGGATCTGCGGCAGCTCGATGACACAGGCGAATTGCTCACCACGCTCATCACGCATTTTCTGGATGAGACGCCCCAGCAATTAGCCGTGATGCAGGCAGCGTTACAGGAGGGCCAGGCGGCCATGCTGGCGGAGACGGCCCATGCGCTGAAGGGCTCCAGCGGAAACCTCGGTGCCGGACGGATGCAGCAGCTCTGTGGCGAATTGCAAACCCTCGGCCAAGCCAATGATCTGACGACGGCGGGCGACCGTCTCGCCTGGCTCGGCGCGGAGTTCGCTCTCGTCCATACGGCCTTGTTGCAGGAAAAGAAGTGTGCCTCATGACGACGACAATAATGCTGATTGTCGTCGCTCAGGCCGATACGTGCCTCCTCATGAATGCACGGTTCACCACCTGGCCGCGGTTTGGAGCCACGTCATCTATACGGCACAGCGGCGAATCGGAGATTGGCACGGTTTGCCTATCTTGAAGGAGAGCGAGGTTGCGGTTCAGGTTGAGGGAATGACAGGAGCATGATCATGAAGATGTCTTGGTTCATTCGTGTCGCGGCACGCCTTCCCCACGGGGAATCGCTTGATCCGGTCACGTGGGAACGGTATCACAAACGGATCCTCCTGGTGCTCTGGTTCCATGCCGCGACGATTCCGTGGTTCGGGCTCTTCATGGGAAACACCGTGGTTATTTGCGCGGCGGCGGGCCTTCTGCTGTTCGCCTTGGGTTGGGCTGCGAAATCGAATGCACTGAACCGGCGAATCCAAAGCGTCATCAGCACGCTGGGCCTGGTCACCTCTTCTGCTCTGCTGGTCCACCTCTCCGGCGGGTACATCGAGGCGCACTTTCATTTTTTCGTGATGATGGCGGTCATTGCTCTGTATTTCGACTGGGTCCCCTTTATCGCTGCGTTGCTGCTCGTCGTGTTCGACCATGGCGTGATCGGCACGATCGCGGCCACGCTGACCTATAATCATTCGGCGGCGCAGCACCATCAGTGGATCTGGGCGCTTATTCACGGAGGGTTCATCTTAGCTGAGAGTGCGGCGCTGCTCGTGTACTGGCGAGTCACTGAATACGCCCATGAGAAGACCAAAGCGAGCGAGACTATGTTGCACCAACTGATCGATGCGGCGCCGGATGCCCTCCTCCTGGTCGATGCGAACGACCGAATCGTACGTGCCAACCGCCAGGCAGAGGTCTTATTTGGATACGCGGGCGAGGAGTTTCAGCACCAACCGTTGGATATCCTGTTGCCGGAGCGCTTCGGACAGGCCCACGCGCACCACCAGGCGAGTTCTTCTGCAAATCCAACCGTTCGATTGAGGGCGACTGGCCGTGAGTTGCTCGCTCGGCGAAAAGATGGCAGCGACGTCACGGTGGACGTGAGCCTGAGCCCTTTGACAACAGGAGATGCCTCCTTCGTGATTGCCGCGGTCCGCGACATTACCGAGCGCAAGCACATTGAAGCCCAAGTCCATGCCTACGCCGAAGAACTCGTGCAGAAAAACCTCGACCTCGACATTGCGCTGGGAGAGGCTCAAGCCTCCACGAAGGCGAAGTCGGTCTTTTTAGCGACGATGAGCCACGAGATCCGCACGCCGATGAACGGGGTGATCGGCATGACGGGGCTGTTGCTCGATACGGACCTGACGGCGGAGCAGCGGGACTACACCGAAACCGTTCGTCGCTCCGGTGAGCATTTGATGGACGTCCTCAACGACATCTTAGACTTCTCAAAGATCGAGGCCGGTAAAATAGACATGGAGGTCATCGATTTTGATCTCAGGAGTCTGGTGGAAGATGTCGGGGCGCTGCTGGCCGAACAGGCCCACTCCAAGCGGGTGGAGTTGAGCCTGCTTGTGCAGGCACGCGTACCGACGGCGTTGCGGGGCGATCCCGGACGGCTGCGGCAGGTACTCATGAATCTGGTCAGCAACGCCATCAAGTTCACCGAGTTCGGGGAGGTGGTGGTCACCATCGACCTGGAGCAGACTCACGGAACGGATGCAGAGACGCTTGTCCGGTTCGACGTGACGGACACGGGTATCGGCATGACAGCCGAGCAGTGCGCCAAACTATTTAAGCCCTTCACTCAGGCCGATGGCTCCACCACTCGCAAGTTCGGCGGGACGGGGCTGGGCTTGGCGATTGCCAAGCAACTCGTGGAACTCATGCAGGGGACGATCGGCGTCGAGAGTATGCCGGGACAGGGTACCCGCTTCTGGTTCAACGCCCGCTTCGCGCGCCAGACGAACCTGGTCGCTCTGCAGCCTCTATTCTCCCGGGCGGTCTTACAGAATCGCCGGGTGCTGTTCGTGGACGACAACGCCACCAACCGGACCATTCTGGAGCAACAAACGCGAGCTGGAGGCATGTTGCCCGAGAGCGTGGAGAATGGGGAGCAGGCGCTCGCGAGGCTGCGGATGGCGGCGGAGATGGGAGCCCCGTTCGATGTGGCAATTCTCGACATGCAGATGCCCGGGATGGACGGATGGACATTGGCTCGCCATATCAAGGCGGATCCGACGATCAGCTCGGTACCGCTCATGATGCTGACCTCCATGAGCGAGCGAGGCGACGCACAACTAGCCCGGGCGGTTGGGTTCGATGCGTACCTGACGAAGCCGCTCCGCCAAGCGCATCTCTACGACTGTCTGAGTCTGGTCCTCGATGGATCGTCGGCAAACCAGGTGCAAACTGGTGAGGCCTCCGCTCCACTCATTACCCGTCATACGGTGACCGAGGCGCAGGCCCGGCGCCGGGGCCGAGTGCTGGTGGTGGAGGACAACATTGTCAATCAGAAGGTCGCGGCCAAGATGTTGGAGCGCGAGGGCTACCGTGTGGATGTCGCAGCGAACGGCCAAGAGGCGGTGGAGGCGGTCGCGCAGATCCCCTATGTGCTGGTCTTCATGGATTGCCAGATGCCGGAGATGGACGGCTACGACGCGACGCGAGAAATCCGCCGGCGAGAGCGGCTGGATAAGGTGCCGGAGGCACGCAACGGAGCAGAAGGCGCGGGCCTCTCGCCTCATGCCTCGCGCCACGTGGTCATCATCGCCATGACGGCGAATGCGCTGCAGGGTGATCGCGAGAAATGTCTGGAGGCGGGCATGGACGACTATGTGGCCAAACCGGTGCGGCGCGCAGACCTGGACGCTGTCCTCGCCCGGTGGCAGCCGAAACAGATCGTGACGAGTCACGACCAGCCCGGTGGCGCAGCTATGGGCCGTCAGGCATCCCCATTCGAGGAGCGAGGGGAGGGCGCTGCCGCGGTCGACCAGGCGGTGTTGACGGATCTGCTGCAGCTCGATGACACCGGCGAATTGCTCACCACCCTCATCACCCATTTCCTGAGAGAAGCGCCCCAACAATTGGACCTGATGCAGGCGGCGTTCCAGGAGAGCCGGGGGGAGGTGCTGGCGGAGACGGCCCATTCGCTGAAGGGATCAAGCGGCAACCTCGGTGCCGGAGGAATGCAGCAGCTCTGTGGCGAGTTGCAAACCCTCGGCCGCGCAGGCGAGCTGGCCCAGGCCGGTGACCGGCTCGCCCGGCTCGAGATCGAATTCACCCTGGTACGGGCAACGTTGCTTCGCGAGCAGGCACGAATCACCTCTCTCCATCGAGTGGAATTACTGTAAAAGGAGTTTCTCCCATGGCCAAGACAACAATTCTGATCATCGACGACCATGCCGATACGCGCCTCCTTGTGGGTGCGCGCCTCAAGAAGCACGGGTACGACACGGCCTTTGCCTCCGATGGCCTGCAGGCGATCGCGGCTGCCAGGCAGACTCAGCCCGATGCCATCCTCCTCGATCTAGGCTTGCCGGGCGGCAACGGATTCATCGTGCTGGAACGGCTAAAGACCAACACCACACTCAGAAATATTCCTGTAATCATCCTGACGGCCGACGAGTCTCCAGAAAGTGAATTGAAGGGGCTGGAGGCCGGCGCCGTGGCCTTTCTGCATAAGCCCGTGCAGGAAGAAGCCTTGATAGCCGCAGTGGAGTGTGCGGTCAGCGGCGTTGCGGAAACTGATGCCAGGCTACAGCATTAAACGAGGGGTTGCGTCGGCGCTGGCCGATCCGCAAGGGGGTCTGTCCGTGATTCCTGTGGTAGATGGATTCAAGTCCCAAGGGCCGCGGTGAGAAAGGAATGGGTGGCATGGCTGACGAGACAATTCTGATTATCGACGACAGCGCGGATACGCGGATGTTGCTGAGCCTGCGGCTCAAAACGCAGGGGTATCGGACCGTCTTTGCGGCCAATGCCTTGGAGGCGATCACGATGGCCCGTCAGGCGCAACCGGATGCGATTCTCCTAGACTTAGGACTCCCGGGCAGCAACGGCTTCCTGGTTCTGGAACGATTCAGATCCATCTCCGCACTGGCACCCATTCCAGTCATCATCGTCAGCGCCGAAGAGCCGTCCGTGGCACAAGCGAAAGCCCTGGCTTTAGGGGCGGTGGCCTATCTCCAAAAGCCGGTGCTCCAGCGCATGCTCGTGAAAACGGTCGAGAAGGCACTGGCGGCTTCTCGTGAATTACCAAAGAAAGATGGATGAGGAGATTCGATGATTCCGAACAAAAAGATGAAGATCCTGGTCGTGGACGATGAAGAGAGCATTCGGACGCTCCTTCAAACTGTGTTGGCGGGCCAAGAGCGGACGATCCTGCTGGCGGCGGGAGGCTGGAAAGCTATTGGAGTGTTTCGACGTGAACGACCGGACATTACGATTTTGGACTTGCAGATGCCGGATGTGAACGGCCTCGACGTGCTGAAAGAGATCCGCGCGATGGATCCCTCCGCAAAGGTGATTGTCTATAGCGGAACGGGAGGAGGGGCGCTGGAGCAGCAAGCCCGCGCGCTGGGAGCGAGCGACTTCGTCACAAAAGGGGGCCCGCTCCGCCCGTTCGGGCAGGCCCTCAACCCAGTGGCCTAAGGGGGATTCGGAAAGGTTTGGGCTTCCCGTGAGTGCTGCGTGCCCTCCGTGGTCCGGTGAGCCTGTCGATGCGCATGATTGTCCCCTTTATGGGATAGCTGGCTTTTCGCACACAACCTCTTCGTTGTAAAGCACAGATACGCCTCGACCTCTCGTGAAAAGGGAGATGTGATGGCAAAGAAACCCGTCAGATCAACGAAGCCCAATGGGCTTCGCCGGCAGGTGGAAGCGCAGTTGCGCACCACGCGCCGTGACGTCGCAGCCATGCCGGTCAAGGACGTGCAACGGCTGCCGTACGAGTTGCAAGTCCATCAGATCGAGTTGGAAATGCAGAACGAGGAGCTCCGGCGGCCCCAGGTGGAGCTTACAGCGACTCGTGACCGCTATGTGGATCTCTATGACTGTGCGCCCACTGGCTACCTGACCTTAGATGCCAATGGAATGATCATGGGAAGCAAATCTGCAGGCCTGTCTGCTATTCGGCATGAACCGGAAAGACTTGCGCGGCCAACCGATGACCAGGTTTGTGGCGGGAACCGATCAGACCACATTCCTTCGCCATATTCGTGAGCTCGTCAGCACGGGAACCCAGCAAGCCTGTGAAGTAGATCTCGCACGACATGAGGCGGGACCCGTCACCATTCGGTTTAAATCGGTGGTCGCTCAGGATGAGACCTGGCACCACCCTCGTCTCTTCACCACTCTGCTGGATATCACTGAACGCAAACGCGGGGAACGGATCAGCCATGCTCTCCATGACGCGACTCTCCAGTCCCTCTACTCCATAGGCCTGAGCCTTGATTGTGCAAGCCGTACCTCTTGGAGGCCCCGGACAAGGCCGATGTTATTCTGACCCAGTGCATCGGCGAACTGAGGTCTGAGATGCGAGAGGTGCGGACCTTCATTGAAGAGCTTGGGTCAGGGAATTTGCCGAAAACTACTTGAGCAAAAACACGAAATAGGAACCACTCTCCCCTTGAGACTATAGAAAAGTTGTGCAATCGTTTGTGTACTCACTCCACAGCTTTTTCTCTGTAAATCAGTCGTCTCCACGCCACCTCTTTTCTGCATTCGAACTTCTTTTCAAGAAATCATGGACGTTGCCGATACGTCCGTTGAAATTTCTTGAGCGGCGCCCATAGTTGTTTCACGCTGTCGTCTTCGTCTGAACCAGTTGCTGCTCCGTTGCCGGTTTCAACTCTTGTGGATCGCACCGCTCGGCCACGCGAGCATTCAGCTCACCGCAATGGCTGCGCGATGGGGTCGGCGCCCCAAGGAGGACTTCACTTTGACGTAAAACCATAGCCAACCGGCCGGGGCCTACCAATTCAGTCTGTGATTCCTGCCTGGTGGGTTTCGAAACCTGTGGAGATTCATCCGGCACAATCGACCGTCGAGGATGGTCTGTACATATCCGCGAGGTGTGGAGCCGGCGATCCGGATTGAACGGACGACCTGCGGTTTACGAAACCG